>NZ_JBFAOF010000134.1:0-12013 GCF_040675125.1 Spirillospora sp. NPDC049652
GCCCCCGCCGTGCGATCCGCCGCCGCAGCCCGCCAGCCCGACCACCGCGACGGCGGCCAGCGCCGCACCCCGGACGGACGGGCGGAGCGGCACGCGGGCCGCGGACGGGAACGGGGAACGGGAGGACATGTCCGCGACCTTACGGGGCGTCCGGGCCGGAACCGCCCGGACGACACGCCGGTGGACGAGCCCGGCCGCACCCGCGCTTTCAGATCCCGGCGGCAGGGGTAGACCTGCTACCGACAGTGATCGTCCCATCACCATTCACGGGGGAAGATGATGCCGCGCAAACTTCTGGTGCTGCCGGTCCTGCTGGCGCTCGCGCTCCTCGGGTCCGGGGCGTGCGGGAGCAAGCAACAGCACGCGACCGGCACGTCCGGCGTCGCGAACACCTCGCCCGCCATGACCGGGTCGCCCGGCCCGCAGGGGACGGCCGGGACCGGGTCGCCCGCCGCGTGCCCGTCCGAGGCCACCAAGAAGTTCGCCAAGACCCGGTTCGTCACCGACGCGGGCCTGGCCTTCGGCGCCTTCCACCGCTGGATCTACAAGCCGTGGCAGGCGGGGACGTTCAAGTCCGGCGCGGACGGCCGCAAGAAGGCGATCGTGAAGGCCGCCGCCGCGGGCGCGTTCACCCTGAACCGGCTGAACGCGGGCCGCAAGCTCGTGGACGCCGACCCGACGCTGTGCAAGACGCTCAAGCAGCCGCTCGACTCGCTCAAGAACAGCCTGTCCGGCCTCACCGCGAAGCTGAAGTCCGGGAACGCCGACCCGGGTGAGATCGGCTCGGTCGGCGGCGCGGTGGAGAAGTTCCGCCAGGAGGCCGCGCAGAACGGCACGAACATCAAGGACAAGACGCCGCCGAACGTCTGACCCGGTCGCCCTGACGCCCGGCCCCGGCAGCGGGGCCGGGCGTCAGGCCTTGAGGTCGGCGTGGTCGTTGTAGCCGCCCGCGTAGTCCTGGCCGGAGAGCTTCTGGATGTGCTCGACGATCTCGTCGGTGATGAGCCGCCGGGCCTTGGCGGGCGGCAGGTCGCGGTAGCGCGAGAAGTCGAGCGGCGCACCGATGCGGACGGTGGGCCGGGGGCCGAGGAAGCGGGGCATCGACTGGCCGATCGGCTGCACCTCCTCGGTGCCCGCCAGGCCGACCGGGAGCACCCGCGCGCCGGACTCCAGCACCAGCCAGCCGACGCCGGTGCGGCCCCGGTAGAGGCGTCCGTCGCGGGAGCGGGTGCCCTCGGGATAGATCGCGAACGCGCCGCTGTTGCCGAGGATCTCCAGGGCCTGCTCCAGCGCGCCCATCGCGGCGCGCTGCGCGCCGCGCCGCACCGGGACGTGCCCGAGCGTGGTGAGAAACCACCGGACGAAGCGGCCCTTGAGGCCGCCGCCCTCGAAGTAGTCGGCCTTGGCGATGTAGGTGACCGGGCGCGGGACGGCGAGCGGGATGATGAAGCTGTCGATGAACGACAGGTGGTTGCTGGCGACGATGAGCGGCCCGTACTTGGGGACGTTCTCGAGGCCCTCGATGCGCGGCCGGAACAGCAGACGCAGGATCGGCGCGACGATTCGCGTCATGAACGTGTAGAACACCCGGCCTCCCGAATTCGGCACCGCAACTGTAACCCCGGTGCCGTTCGCGGCACGCCACGGAGCACTTCCCGTACCACGGGCCGAAGCCCGGGGCCGCCGCCCGGCCGCAGGTCAGCGTACCGAGGATGGCCGAATTCCGGTAATTCATCCGGAACCGCAGGCTACTTTTCAGTAGGTTTCCGATGAGTAGGTTTCTGCTCCCGATAACGCGAATACCGCCGGTACCACAGGATGGACCCGAGTCCCACAGCACCCCCCATTCACGCCCTGGACTCGGCGGGAACGCGAGCGGACCCGCCCGGTCCCGGGTGCGCGGGATCGGACGGGTCCGTGCGGCGCCGGCCCGTGGGGCCGGAGGCCGCTGGAGCCGGAGGCGGCCGCTAGTGGCGGACGCCCAGGGCGCGGGTGATGGTGCCGAACAGGTCGGTCTGGTTGGTCACGCCGACCACGTTCGCGGCCTGCGGCCCCTGCGCGGCGATCCGCACCTGGGTGCCGGTGTGCTCCTGCGACTGGCCGGCCGGGTTGGTCGCGTAGTTGATCTTCATCTGGGCGCCCTCGTCGGTGACCAGGGTCGCGGTCTGGCCGGGGCTCTGCGCGTCCAGCGGGATGATCTGGCTGGTGTGGCCGTGGTCGGCGGTCGTCACCACGAGGGTGTCCGGGTGCCGGCGCGCGTAGTCCATGGCCAGCTTCACGGCCTTGTCGAACTCGACGGTCTCGCCGATCTGGCCGCACGGGTCGGCCGCGTGGTCGCGCTTGTCGATCGAGGCGCCCTCGATCTGAAGGAAGAAGCCCTTGCGCGAGCCGCGGGTCTGGCCGTCCAGGACGTCCAGGGCCTTGCTCGCCATCTGGGTCAGGTGCGGGCCGCCGAACTGGCCGTTCGGCGCGCAGCGGGTCGGCTCGGTGCCGCCGGTCTTGGCGAGCGGGCCGGTCCACTCCTGCGGCATGTTGCCGTCGGAGAACAGGCCGAGCAGGCGGCCGTCGCGTCCGGGCCGCGCCGACTGGAGGCCGTTCACGTCGGTGACGACGTTGTAGCCCGCCGACTTCGCCTGGTCGATGACCGTCCGCCCCTTGAACGGCCCGGCCTGGACGGTCTGCGCGAAGCGGGCCTTGCCGCCGCCGAGGTAGAGGTCGGCGCCGGTCTGGACCTGCTGCTCGGCGATCGAGCCCGCGCCGCCGTTCTCCTTGGCGTTGGCCGGGCACGCCTTCATGTCCTTCGGCCCCTGGCAGGACCGGTCGACCACGTGCGAGGCCAGGACGGCCGGGGTCGCGTCGGTCAGCTCGGCCGTCGTGACGTCGCCGGTCCGGAACCCGGCGCGCTTGGCCAGTTCGAGGATGGTCTGCTGCGGCCTGCCGTCCGGGGTGACCGAGATGGCGCCGTTGTAGGACTTGCGGCCCGTCGCCCAGCCCGTCCCGGAAGCGGCCGAGTCGGTGACGTAGTCGGGCAGGTTCGGGTGGTCCTTCTGCAGCGCGTAGGTCGTGTAGGCGCCGGTCAGCGGCAGCCGGTCCATGTTGAGGCGGCCGGCCGCGCCCTGCGAGTAGTTGCGGGCGATGGTGATCTCCGAGTCGCCCATGCCGTCGCCGATGAGCAGGATGACGTTGCGCGCCTTGCCCCCGTGGATGGCGTGCCGCACGTCGCTCGTCCGGTCCCCGTTCCAGGCGTTGGCCGCGCCGGACGCGACGACGGTGGTGGCGGCCCCGGCCGCGAGCGTGATCGCGGCGAGCCGCCGCACCTTTCCAGCCGCAGACATCGGCTGACCTCCCCTAAGTTTCGGACGTTCCGAGCGGGGTAATCGGATCAGTCGCAGATGAGCGCTTTGCCCGTTTTAGGTGGACGACACGTGAACGATCCCGGACTCGCCGTGCCCGCACGAGGCGCGGCGTCCGCACCAGTACATTGCGACCCATTCCCGCCAACCGCTTGGAAAGCCCGCGGCGGTGCGGGACGCTGGGAGGTCCGACCGCGCCCGGCCGGGCCCGGACGCGGGGAGCGTCCGGGACGGAGGGGCCGGCCGGAGTGGCCACAGCTCTCGTCAGGAGGGGTGGGGGGACCGGCATGGACTTCGACGTGAACCTGATGCGCCACGACCGCTGCACGCTGGTGCGGGTCCAGGGCGAGATCGACGTGGTGACACGGCCGTCCCTGGAGAAGACGCTGACGGACGTGATCGACATCGGCCAGCCGCTGGTCGTCGACATGCGGCACGTCACGTTCTGCGACTCCAGCGGGCTGAACGCGGTCGTCGGCGCGAACCGCCGCGCGTCCGAGCGCGCGCTCGGCTTCGCCCTGGTGGCGCTGCCGCCCCGGGTCCGCCGGGTCTTCAAGATCACCGGGGTGGACCAGTACATCCCGATTTACGAGACCCTGCGCGAGGCCACCGACGCCGTCAGCGCCTGACCCGTTCGGCCCGGGGGTTTACGAGCAGCCCTCGAACTGGGGGACGCTCGTGGTCAGCCGCGCGCCGGTGTTGGCGAACCAGCGTTGCAGGAAGCGGGCCGCCGAACCGTCCTGGTACATGCGGGTGAGGGCGCGGTTGACGGCCTCGCAGCCCCCGAGGTCGCCCTTGCGCAGGCCGATGCCGTACTTCTCGTCGGTGAAGGGCGCGCCGATGATGCGCAGGCCGGGGTCCTTCGCGGCGAAGCCCGCGAGGATCAGGTCATCGGTGGACACCGCGTCGAGCCCGTCCTCCTTGAGCGACTTGACGCAGGCGCTGTACTTGTCCACCTTCACCGGGACGGCGGGGATGCTGCGCTCGTCGGTGATCCGCTTCCAGGAGTTGGAGCCGTTCACCGCGCAGATGCGCTTCTTCGCCAGGTCGTGGACGCTGCTGATCGACCGGTCGCCGGACCGCACGAGGGTGTCCTGGTGCGCGACGTAGTAGGGGCCCGCGAAGGTGATCCGGGTCTTGCGGGCGGGCGTGATCGAGTACGTCGCGACGACCATGTCGACCGTGCCGCTCTCCAGGGCCTGCTCCCGGACCGAGGACGTCGTGGTCCGGAAGGTGATCCGGGACGGCGGGACGCCCAGCCTCCCCGCCACGTACGTCGCCACGTCCACGTCGAAGCCCTCGTAGCGGCCGTTCTTGAGCTCTCCGAGGCCTGGCTGGTCGGCCTTCACGCCGATGGTCAGCGAGTGCCGGTGCAGGATCGAGTGCTGGTCCGCCGAGCCCAGCGCGCACCCGGCCGGAAGGGCGGAGAAGGAGGCCGCCGCCAGCGCGACGCCGGCCGCGCGCGTCCGCGCTGTTCGTCCCGCCGCTGCTGCTGATGCTGACCGGGGCGGCCGCCCGGCACGGACATACCGGACGTCTCGACTGGCTCGTTCCGCCTACCATCCGTGCCATCGAGTATGGTTACCTGGCCGTACTGGGGTTCGCTCAGGGCGTGCCCGCGCCGCTGGTCTTCCTGCTGCTCGGCGTGCTGGCGTTCCACCACTACGACACCGTTTACCGCACCCGCCAGGGACTCTGGCCGGCGGATTGGCTGTTCCCGGCCGGGCTCGGCTGGGAGGGGCGGATGCTCCTGGTCGCCTTCTTCGGGCTCTCCGGGCTCCTTCCGTTCGCGTACGCCGCGCTCGCCGCCTACCTTGGCGTGTTGTTCGCGTGCGAGTGCGCCGTGAGCCGGCGCGGCTCGCCCGCGGCGGCGTGAAGGCTGACCTGAGGAAGAGGGAAACATGATCGGGATGGTGCTGGCGGCAGGAGCGGGCCGGAGGCTGCGCCCCTACACCGACACGCTGCCGAAGGCCCTGGTGCCCGTGGACGGCGAGACCACCATCCTGGACATCGCCCTGTCCAACCTGGCCGAGGTCGGGCTGACCGACGTGGTGATCGTCGTCGGCTACTGCGCCTCCGCCGTCGAGGAGCGCAAGGCCGAGCTGGAGAAGAAGTACGGCGTCTCCCTCACCCTCGTGCACAACGACAAGGCCGAGGAGTGGAACAACGCCTACTCGCTGTGGCTGGCCCGCGAGCACTTCGCCAAGGGCGTCCTCCTCGTCAACGGCGACACCGTCCACCCGGTGAGCGTGGAGAAGACGCTACTGGCCAACCGCGGCCCGCAGATCCTCCTCGCCGTGGACAACGTGAAAACTCTCGCGGACGAGGAGATGAAGGTCATCCTCGACGGCCAGGGGAACCTGCAGCGGATCACCAAGCTGATGGACCCGGCGACCGCGAACGGCGAGTACATCGGAGCCACGCTGATCGAGCCCGCCGCCGCCGAGGCGCTCGCCGACTCGCTGAAGGCGACCTGGGAGGGCGACCCCGACCTCTACTACGAGGACGGCTACCAGGAGTTCGTGAAGCGCGGCGGCCAGATCGGCGTCGCGCCGATCGGCGACGTCGCCTGGGTCGAGGTCGACAACCACGACGACCTGGCCAAGGCCCGGACGATCGCCACCACCTACTAGCCGTCCCGTCGCCGCCGCACGACCCGCGTCCGGGGTGCGGCGGCGACGCCGTATCGCGGCGGCGGACCCGCCCCGCGCGCCCCGCGCACCGGTCCGCCTCCCGGACACCCGCCCCGACCCGGGCTCTTCGTCCCCCCGCCCGAGGAAGAAGGCTTCATGCCACTGCTGACGCGGATGCTGAACGCGCCGCTGTCCATCGACGTCCGGCGCGGCGCGGTCGCCAGCCTGGGCGAGCTGCTCGCCGACGGGCGGATCGCCACCGAGGGCCGCGTCGCGATCGCGGTCGGCCCCGGCCAGGGCGCCAAGATCGCCGACCACGTCCGGACGTCCCTGGCCGCCTGCGAGGTCTTCCAGGTGGACGGCGGGACGGTGGACGCGGCGGTCGCGCTCGGCGGGAAGCTGCGCGCGGGGCAGTACGAGGCGGTCGTCGGGATCGGCGGCGGCAAGACCATCGACGCGACCAAGTACGCCGCGACGCTGTCGGGGATCCCGATGGTGTCGGTCGCGACGAACCTGTCCCACGACGGGATCTGCTCGCCCGTGGCGTCCCTGGAGCACGAGAAGGGCAAGGGCTCGTTCGGCGTCGTCATGCCGCTGGCGATGATCGTCGACCTGGACTACGTGCGGGCCGCGCCGGACCGGCTGGTCCGGGCCGGCATCGGCGACGTGGTGTCGAACTTCTCCGCCGTGGACGACTGGCTGCTGGCCGCCGACGCGGTCGGCACCCGGATCGACCGGATGGCGCTCACCGTCGCCCGCACCGCCGCCGAGGCGCTGCTGTACCAGCCGAAGTCGGTCGAGTCGGACGAGTTCCTGACCGTCCTCGCCGAGGGCCTGGTGCTGTCGGGGATGGCGATGGCGTTCGCGGGCGACTCGCGGCCCGCGTCCGGCGGCGACCACGAGATCATGCACGCGATCGACCAGATGTTCCCCGGCACCGCCAACCACGGGGAGCTCGCGGGCCTCGGCGCCGCGTTCTGCTACCACCTGCGCGCGACCCACCTCGGGACGGGCGGGGAGCGGCTGCAGGAGATCCTCACCTGCCTGGGACGGCACGGCCTGCCGCGCGTCCCGGGCGACGTCGGGCTGTCGGCGGAGCAGTTCGCCGCGGCCGTGAAGTTCGCGCCGGAGACCCGTCCCGGCCGCTATACGATCTTGGAACACCTCGACCTCGACGCCGCCGCGGTCCGCGCGGCGGTGGACGACTATGTCCGGGCCTACGGAGGCTGACGTGACCGTTCCGACCGAGGGGGGACGCCCCCCCACACCCCCCGGTCCGACCGCGCCGGCGGCCGCGCCCGCGGCCCCGTCCGACGACCGACCGTCGCGGAAGGCGGCGAAGGTCCGGGACGTCCGGCGGTACGGGCAGCCGCCCGGCCTGAAGGACCGGCGCAACGAGGAGCACTGGGCCGGCCGCTACTACATGCGGTCGCTGTCGCCCTACGTCTCCTGGCTGGCGCTGCGGCTCGGGTTCAGCCCGAACCAGCTCACCTACATGATGATGGCGTGCGGCGTGCTGGCGGGCGCGGTCGTGTCGATCCCGGGGTCCGGGACGGCGGCGGTCTGGCCCGCGCTCGGCGGGGCCGTCCTCATCCAGGTCTACCTGCTGCTCGACTGCATCGACGGCGAGGTCGCCCGGTACCTGCGCCGCACCTCGGTCGCGGGCGTCTTTCTCGACCGGATCGGGCACTACCTGTCCGAGGTCGCGCTGCTGACCGGGCTCGGCTTCGCCGCCCAGGGCGGCTGGCGCAACGGCGGCTACGTCGAGCTCGGGCTGCTGGCCGCGCTCGGCGCGGCGCTGATCAAGGCGGAGACCGACAACGTGGTCGTCGCGCGGGCCAAATCCGGCCTGCAGGCCGACCCGACCGGCGGGGACCGGGCGCTGCGGCCCCGGTCCACCAAGATCGCGCTGGCCCGGCAGGCCGCGTCCATGCTCGGCTTCCACCGGATCATCGGCGCGGTCGAGCTGTCCCTGTTCATCCTGGCCGCGGCCGTGCTGGACGCGGTGCTCGGCACCGAGACCCCGGCCGCCATGCGGGTCCTGTGCGTCGCGGTCGCCGCGGTCGCCGTGGTGCAGACCCTGCTGCACCTGATCAGCATCCTGGCCTCGCGGAGGCTCAAGTGAAACTCAGCGTCGTCGTCCTCACCATGGGGAACCGGCCGGTCGAACTCGCCCGCGCCGTGCAGAGCGCGCTCGACCAGGAGCACGTGGACGTCGAGGTCGTCCTGGTCGGCAACGGCGTCGACCCGGTCGGCGAGCGGGCCGGCGAGGCGCCGTTCAACGACCCGCGGGTGAAGACGCTCAGCCTGCCGCGCAACCTCGGCATCCCCGGCGGCCGCAACCGCGGCGTCGAGGCGTCCAGCGGGGACGTGATCCTCTTCCTGGACGACGACGGCTGGTACCGCTCGACCCGGCTCGGCGTCCACCTGCGCGACCGGTTCTCCGCCGACCCGACGCTCGGGATCGTCTCGTTCCGCGTCCGCGACCCCGAGGGCGGACGCGGCGAGCGCCGGCACGTGCCCCGGCTGCGCGCCGGAGACCCGGAGCGGTCGTCAGCTGTCACTACGTTCCTCGGCGGCGCCTGCGCCGTCCGCCGCGCCGCGTTCGACGCCGGCGGCGGCCTGCCCGAGGACTTCTTCTACGCCCACGAGGAGACCGACCTCGCCTGGCAGGTCCTCAACGCGGGCTACCACATCGTGTACGACGCGTCCGCGGTGATGTTCCACCCGGCCGTCCTGCCGACGCGGCACGAGATGTTCTACCGGTACAACGCCCGCAACCGCGTGTGGCTGGCGCGCCGCAACCTGCCCTGGCTGCTGGCGCTCACCTACCTCGGCGTCTGGGTCGGCATGACCGTCCTGCGCGAGCGCAAGCCGAGCGCGCTGAAGCCCTGGTTCCAGGGGTTCGTCGAGGGCTGGCGCAAGCCCGCGGGGCCGCGCCGCCCGATCTCGTGGAAGACCGCCTGGCGGATGACCCGCACCGGCCGTCCGCCGATCATCTAGCTAGCCCGCCATCCGCCCCGTCCGGATCAGCCGCCGTGCGCGGTGCGTCCGGACGGGCGGCAGCACGGTCCGGCGGTCCACGCCGCCGCCTCCGGCTTCCCCGTGCCGTTCGGCGTCGGCGCCGTAGACGGCCGTCCAGCCGACGAGCCGGTGCTCCTTGACGTGGACGTCGATCCGCTCGAACCCGTCCTTGTCCGGGAGCGCCTCGTGCACGCGCGGGGAGAGGATCAGCCCGAGCAGCCGGCCCGGCTCGGTGAGCCTCTCCTTGAGCAGCGGGGCGTCCAGGAGGCGCGAGGCGGCGATGACGGAGTCACCGAACGCCCCGCGCTCGTCCACGGCGGCGCGTCCGGCGTCCAGCGACACCCGGAGCCGCAGGTCGAGGCCCGGCCCGGCGGACCGGTCGTGCGCGCGCAGACCGTCCAGCAGCGCCGGGACGGCCCCGGTGACCAGCCGTCCGGCCGGGACGTCCGCCGGCAGCAGGAGCAGCGCGCCGTCGCCGCGGTCCTCCCGGTACCAGACCGACGGGCCGGCGCCGACGCCGTCCAGCGCGTCCAGCACGAGCGTGTAGGTGACGTCGCGGATCGTCCGGCGGTCGCGCTCGGTGCGCCGCGCGGAGCCGAACCCGGCGATGTCCACGAACATGATCGTGCAGTCCCGCGTCCCCTGCCAGAGCGCTCCCCGAGGCGGCCCGCCCCCGGCCGGCGCGGGGGCCGGCGCGGCGTGGCGCGTCCGGTCGGGCGGACGCTCCTCCGGGACGATCGCCAGCGACGGCCTCGGCGGGAAGGGCGTCTTCGCCTCCGCCTCCGCCGGTGGCGGCACCAGGGCGGCCGCGGACATCGTCGCGGTCCGCTCCCGCAGCAGGAGCATGGCCCGTTCAGGCCCGTCCGGCGCGGTCCCGGCCTGGCCGCCGGTGTCCGTGCTCAGGCCGGTGTCCGCGGGCCGGCCCTGGCGGTGCTGGCGGCCCAGCAGCAGGATCACCGCAAGCTGCGCCACCGCCATGGACACCATCGCCATGGCGACCAGCGAGATGGCCATGACCAGCACGATCGTCTCGGGCATCTGCCGCCCCCGATCTCGCGAGGGACCCGCCCAGTGCGGGCCACACTGATGACAGTAGACTGATGTGTGAGTGATGTACATACGTTACTCACATGATCGGTGTATGACCGGGAAGTGGGAGGAGTGGAACATCGTCCAACCGGGTAGACCCTTTCTCACCCGCGTTGACCGGTGTACGTCCCAGGCGCATACTGGCCGCGCACGACGGCAGCCGCCCGGGACAGCTCCCGGCGCGCCGGCCGCCCGCGCGGGCGGTGCCGACGGGCCGCGAGCGGGGCGAGGAGTCGTCCCGGTGGAGGAGACCCGCTGATGAACAAGTCCGAAGCCCCCTCGGCAGACCAGAGCCGGGACCAGTCCGCCCACGGCGAGGGGCCGGGCGCGCGCGAGCGGGTCACCGTCAACCTCACCGCCAAGGGCGCCGCCGCGCTCACCGAGCTCATGCGCCTCACCGGCGACACCAAGACCGACGTGATCAACCGCGCCCTCGGCGTCTACGCCTACCTGGAGTCGGTCACCCAGGAGGGCGGCAAGGTGTACGTCCGCGAGCAGGACGGTTCCGACCTGGAGCGCGTCCGCTTCCTCTGACCGGCCCCGCCGCCCGACGGCGAGAATGTGGCTGCATCCTGCTATTTCCGCAGGTCATGCGGCCTTTGTGGCATGTTCCCGGTGAGGTGTGGTGTGGCTCCGGGCTGCGCTCCGGGTCGTCCGGAAGGCTCCAAACATTCCAACGAATGGATGAGGTTCACAACCAGCGCTTCGTTTTATCAGGTATGAAGCATGATCGTATGTTTGCCAGCACCCGGTTCAGGAAATCCTATTGGTGTAAGAGGTTGGGATGACTGGACGAGCCGCACCAATGAGTGAGGCGGGACGGTCGGTCCACCCAGCCAATAGGACGCACCGAGTGCTCGGATGGTTCGTACCGGTTCCGGGCCTCACCGGATCGCGGTGATCCCCTCCCCGGGTCGCGCGGTCACTCGCAGCAGAGAGGGACGAGGACCGAGGAACGAAGGAGGTCCCCGCGATGATCAGCGTCGTGATGGTCTACGTGGTGATGGCGGCGGCGCTTGCCGGGCTGCTGGCCATCCCGTTCTACCTGGTCCGGTTCGCCTACCGGAGCCGCCGCGCGCAGTTCTGGCAGGGCCAGCAGGACTCCAGCGGCCAGGTCCGCTACCAGTCGCCGTACGTCTGGGCCCGCCGGGCCGCGGGCGAGCCCCCGCTGAGCGTGGAACTGCGCCCGGTCGCCGCGCCCCGGTCCGGCCGCGACCGCGACGCCGGCGACGACTCCGCCCCCGCCCTGGTCGGGACGGGCGCCGGCTGACCGGACGGACGCACAGGGAGAACCGATCCGTGAAGCCCGCCGTAAGCCGTCTCGTGAGCCATACCGATCTCAGCTCGCAGGAACCGTCGAGCCGAGCCGACCCCCTGATCGTGAAGGAGCCCGCCCTCCCGGAGGGCCCACCCCGCGGCGGCGCCGACCGCGCCCGCCTCCTGGACGGGACCGCCGCCGCGGACGACCAGGACGTGTGACCGGCCCCGCCGGTCCCGACGCACGGCGCCGACGCCGCCGCCGAGCCACCCGCCCACCCGCATCCGGCGAGCAGCCCCCCGCCCTCGCCGCCCCCACCGTGAAGGCCGGACGGCCCACCACCCTCACCGTCCCGGCCGGAGCGGAACCCGGCGGTCCGGACCGCGACCGGTCCGGGCTTTCGTCTTTCCGCGGCTCCGAGCCCCCCGGGGCCGTCCGGCGGCATCGCGCCGGCGAGGCCGTCAGCGGCCGAGGAGCAGGTCCCGCCAGGCGGGGTCGGCGGTCAGGACCGTGAGACGCTGGGTGGCGCGGGAGACCGCCACGTACAGGACGCGCAGGCCGCGCGGGGACTGGGACGCGACCGTCTCCGGCGCGGCGATCACCGCGGCGTCGAACTCCAGGCCCTTGGCCTCCAGGACGTCCAGCACCTGGACGCG
>NZ_JBFAOF010000135.1:0-11962 GCF_040675125.1 Spirillospora sp. NPDC049652
GCGCCGATGGCGTGCGCCGCCTTGATCTGGGCGCGCACCGCCGCGTACCGCGCGGAGAGGTCCCCGGCCGACAGGCTCGGCAGCGGCCCGGGCGGGCCGTACGGATCGGGGACGCGCCCGGCGGCGGTGACGGAGCCGGCCACGGCCAGCATGGCGACGGCGGCCCCGCCCCGGCGTCCGATGATCCGCATCTCGGGAGACCCCTCCTGCTCAGTGCTTCACCACTGCTCAGGAAGGTAGGAATCGGGGCCTGTAACGCGGATCAACCGGCGGTGCGGTCTTCGCACGTACCACCGGGGTACTACACGTCCTACGCCGCCGAGGGAACGGAGCCGACGCCCGCGGGCCAGACCCCGCACCCCCGCGCGGGCGGGGCGTCCGAGTGGATCACCGGGCGCGACCGCCGACCGGCCGCCCCCGCCGCGCGGGCGGGGCGAGCGCGGTCGTCTCACCCTGATACGCGGCGTCCCGGAGCTGCCCGGCGAGGGCCGCCCCCCAGGCGCGGGCAGGGCGAGAGGGCGAACGGGCTGAACGTACGCGCGGACGCCACCCCCACACGCGCGCGGGCAGGGCGTTCTTTCGAGGTGGTGTGGGCGGCGGCCCGCTCGGACCGGCCTGACGGGGGGCGGGCTACTCGCCCGGGCGGACCAGGCCGACCTCGTAGGCGTGGACGATCGCCTGCGCGCGGTCACGCAGCCCGAGCTTGGCGAGGATGCGGCCGAAGTGCGTCTTCACGGTCTGCTCGGCGACGACCAGTTCGGCGGCGATCTCGGCGTTCGACAGACCCCGCGCGACCAGCGCCAGCACCTCGGTCTCCCGCTCGGTCAGGTCGTCCAGGCGGGCCCTGGACGGTCCGCGCGGCGCGCCCAGCCGGGCGAACTCCGAGATCAGCCGCTTGGTGATCGACGGCGACAGCAGCGCGTCGCCCGCCGCGACGACCCGGACGGCCTCGGCCAGCTCGACCGCCGAGGCGTCCTTCAGCAGGAACCCGGAGGCCCCGGCGCGCAGCGCCTCGTAGACGTAGTCGTCCAGGTCGAAGGTGGTGAGCATGAGCACCTTCGGCACGCCGTCCGGCCCGGACGCCAGCATCCGGCGGGTCGCCTCCAGGCCGTCCATCACCGGCATCCGGACGTCCATCAGGACCACGTCGGGACGCAGCGACTCGGCCACCAGCAGCGCCCGTTCCCCGTTCTCCGCCTCGCCGACGACCTCGATGTCGGGCTGGGCGTTGAGCAGCACGCCGAAGCCGGCCCGCACCATGCCCTGGTCGTCGGCGATCATCACCCGGATCGTCATTGGGCGGACGACGCCGAACCGACCGGGCCCGAGCCGACCGGACCCGACCCGTCCGGGGGCGGGTCGTCGGGTGGCGCGGTCTCGGGCAGTGTGGCGGTCACGGCGAAGCCTCCCTCGGTGATGGGCACGGCGGACAGCTCGCCGCCGAGCATCGCCACCCGTTCGCGCATGCCGACCAGGCCGTGCCCGGCGCCGGGCGGCGACGGCGTGGGGGACTGGCCGGGCGCGGCCGGGCCGTTGACGATGCTCAGCCGTAGTATCCCGCCCGCGCGGGCGACCTCGACCCCGACGGCCGACCCCGGAGTGTGCCGCATCGCGTTGCTCAGCGCCTCCTGGACGATCCGGTAGGCGGTCAGCCCGACGCCGGGAGGCAGGTCGGACACGTCGCCGACGACCTTCGACGCCACCTCCAGCCCGGTGCCGCGCGCCCCCGCGAGCAGCTCGTCGAGATGTTCCAGGCTCGGCTGCGGCGCGGTGACAGCTCCGTCCTCCTGGCGCAGGACGCCCAGGATGCGCCGCATCTCCCGGAGGGCGTCGAGCGCGGTCGCGCGGATGTCGGCCAGGTCGTCGCGGGTCGCCTGGGGGACGTCGGGGGTCTTGTAGGGCGCCGCCTCCGCCTGGATGGCGATCATCGACATGTGGTGGGCGACCACGTCGTGCAGTTCGCGCGCGATGCGCTGCCGCTCCACGAGGACGGCCTCCGCGTCGCGGTGCCGCCGCGCCTGCTGCTCCAGCTCACGCCGGGACGCCCGTCGCGTGCGCACGAGGAAGCCCACGAGCAGAGGCACCGCGATCAGGACCGCCGCCCCCGCCGCCGTGCGCGGCTGGATCAGGCCGGCCCCGACGACGGTCACCAGTGCGACCCCCACGGTGACGTCGCGGGAGCACCGCACCGCCACCAGGTAGAGGACGAGCAGCATCGCGATCACGCCGGTCGGGACCAGCCGCTCGTCGGTCTGCACGAACATCGCCGCGACCAGCACGCCGGAGGCGCCCAGCCGCCACGCCCCGAGCGGGTGTCTTCGGCGCAGCGCCATCGGCGCGGCCAGCCACACCGCGAGCAGCACCGGCGCGAAGGTGGGCGAGGGGCCGGGGGACGGCAGTATCCCGTCGGCCGGGTCGAACCGGACGGGCGGCGTCATCCGTTCCGCCAGCACCGCGACACCGCTGAACAGCAGGATCGCGGCGACGACCAGGTCGGCCACCTGCGCGACGAGGCCGAACGGCAGTCTCCCGATGCCGATGAACCGCGTCCAGCGCAGCACGAACGGCCACGGCGGGTCGGTGTCGGCGGGCTCGGCGCGGCCGCGCCAGAGCGCGGCGGCGAGCGGGCGCGCCAGCAGTCCGGCGGTCGCCGCGACCCCGGTCCCCTGACGCCCCTCTTCCTTGCGCATGACCCCAGGTTAGAGAAGCCGGGGACCCGTCCGGATGCCACTGCGGTGCCAGCCTCCCGTCATACCCAGGTGTTACGGCCGAGGTCCGGGCAGAGGACGGGGCGGGGTTCGGCGGGGGACGCACGGGCTAGATTCCAAGGTATGGAGCCTGCTGAGGCATTGCGGCGGATCGCCTTCCTGCTGGAGCGCGCGCAGGAGCCGACCTTCCGGGTGCGCGCCTTCCGGAAGGCCGCCGCCCTGGTGGACGGGATGCCGCCGGACGAGCTGGCGGACCGCGCGGACCAGGGCACCCTCGGCGATCTGCCGGGGATCGGCAAGGTGACGGCGCTGGTCATCGCCGAGGCGCTGCGCGGCGAGACGCCCGTCTACCTGCGGCGGCTGGAGGCGACCGAGGGTGAGCCCGTGGGCGAGGCCGCCTCCCGGCTGCGGGCCGCGCTGAAGGGCGACCTGCACCTGCACTCGGACTGGTCGGACGGCGGCTCGCCGATCCGCGAGATGGCCGAGGCGGCGATCTCCATCGGGCACGAGTACATCGCGCTCACCGACCACTCGCCCCGGCTGACCGTCGCGAACGGCCTGTCGGCGGACCGGCTGCGCCGCCAGCTCGACGTGGTCGCCGAGCTGAACGCCGAGCTCGCGCCGTTCC
This sequence comes from Spirillospora sp. NPDC049652, assembly GCF_040675125.1. Taxonomy (NCBI): domain Bacteria; kingdom Bacillati; phylum Actinomycetota; class Actinomycetes; order Streptosporangiales; family Thermomonosporaceae; genus Spirillospora; species Spirillospora sp. NPDC049652. Next base: position 3,337 of record NZ_JBFAOF010000135.1, read on the forward strand.
GGATCCTCACCGGCATCGAGGTGGACATCCTGGAGGACGGCTCCCTCGACCAGGACCCCGACCTGCTCGACCGGCTCGACGTCGTGGTCGCGAGCGTCCACTCCAAGCTGCGGATGGAGCGCGTCCCGATGACCGAACGCATGGTCAGGGCCGTCGCGAACCCGCGGGTCAACGTGCTCGGCCACGCCACCGGACGGATCGTCAAGGCGGGCGGCCGCCGCGGCGGGCTGCGCCCGGAGTCGGAGTTCGACGCCCAGCTGGTCTTCGACGCCTGCGCCGCCTACGACGTCGCCGTGGAGATCAACTCGCGGCCGGAGCGGCTCGATCCGCCCAAGCGCCTGCTGCGCCTCGCCGTCGAGGCGGGCTGCGTGTTCTCGATCGACTCCGACGCCCACGCGCCCGGCCAGCTCGACTGGCAGCCCAACGGCTGCGACCGCGCCGCCCGCTGCGGCATCACCCCCGACCGCGTCGTCAACACCCGTCCGGCCGAAGACCTCCTCGCCTGGACCCGCCCCGAACACTGACCCGCAACCCGCGCTGCCGCGAGTGGTGGGGCGGGACGCTGGATGTGCGCCGTTGCTCATGTGACGTGGTCGCGAGCCGCGAGCCGCGAGCCGGAGGGGGCGGGACGGGGGCGGGTTTTGTCGGTGGGGCGGCGTACGGTCGGCGGGGTGAACCGCACTGACCGGTTGTATGCGCTGGTGGAGGAGCTGCGGGCGAGCGCGCCGCGCCGCCGCAGCGCCCGTGAGCTGGCCGAACTCTACGAAGTGAGCGTCCGGACGATCGAGCGGGACATCGGCGCGCTGCAGCAGGCGGGCGTGCCGATCTACGCCGACGTCGGCCGGAGCGGCGGGTACACGCTCGACAAGGAGCGCACGCTCCCGCCGGTCAACTTCACCGCGAGCGAGGCCGTGGCGCTGGCGATCTGCCTGGGCCGGGCGGGGGACAGCCTGTACGCCCGGGCCGCGCGGACGGCGCTGAACAAGGTGCTGTCGGTGATGCCGGAGGCGGACAACGACGCCGCCCGCGACCTGGCGTCCCGCATCCACTTCTACGTCCGGGAGCCGGACGGGGCGACCGCGCGGCCGGCCCGGGACGCGGTGCTGGAGGAGGCGATGCTCGCGCGGCGCGTCGTCCGGATCACCTACGTGGACCGGCACGGCAGTGAGACCGAGCGGGACGTCGAGCCGCAGGCGTTCACCGTGGCCGACCGTGCCTGGTACCTGCTCGCGTGGTGCCGGTTGCGCGAGGAGTGCCGGGTGTTCCGCCTCGACCGGCTCCTGCGGGCCGTCCCGCTGGACGAGATCGCCCCCGAGCGCCCGTGGGACTCGCTCGGCGAGCGGCCGAGGGACATCACCACCAGAGTGCTCGAACTCGCCTGACAAACACCGACAGGGGGTTGTCGCCCGGCCGCGCGAACCTCTCTCCAGCACGCGACGCACGAGCTGAAGAGCGAAGAGGAGAGGGAACTCATGGCCGATGTGCCGTTCAACAACGTGGGCTGGTTCGAGATCGGCACCGACAAGCCGGCCGAGACCAGGCGCTTCTACGGCGAGCTGTTCGACTGGTCCTTCAGCGTGGACGAGTCGGGGGAGCTGAAGTACCACGAGGTCACGGGCCCGGGCGCGGACGGTCCGTCCGGCGGGATCCGGGCCTCGGACGGCCACCACCCCGACTACGCGATCTTCTACGTGGTGGTCCGGGACGTGGCCGAGACGGTGGGCCGCGCCGAGGAGCTCGGCGGCAAGGTGGTCGTCCCGCCGACGACCAACCCCGCCGGGCTGACCTTCGCGCAACTCCAGGACAGCGCCGGGCACCACTTCGGCGTCTTCTCCCCGCCGGCCGCCTGACAAAGCCGCCTTCCGCATCGTCGGTCGTCCGGCGGTGTTCACCGCCCGACGCGTCGCCCGGTGGCCGCTCCGCCTCGCCACGGCGTCCCGTTCCTCGGACGCGCGTGCCGTGCCGGCCCGCCCAACCGGAGACGCCAAAAGGCCCCGGAACAGCGCCCCGCCCTCAAGCGGCCGCTGTCCCGGGGCCTTCACCATGCCGAGTCTTCGATGTGCGGACCCTTCACCGCCCGACACGTGGACAAGAACCCCCCGGGGGTCTGTCTCGACGAGCTCAGCCACGCGCGCGAACGCGTGACCTGCCCGGTGGAGCGAAGCCGAAGGCAAGCGCAACCGGGCAGATCGCGAAGCGATGCCGCGTTCGCAAAGGCACGGTCACGTAGCGAGCCCCTGGGCGAGCGAAGTGGGCCGGGACTTCAATAAATTACGCCTCACCGCCCGTGTTGGTCTCGGCGGTCTGGACGCCGCCGGCGAACACCTCGTCCACCGGGGAGTTCAGCTGGTAGTGCTCGATGGCCCGCTGCAGCACTTCGTGCTTGACCTCGCCCGCGCGCGCGAGGCGGGTCAGGACGGCGAGGACGATGGACGCCGCGTCGACGTGGAACACGCGGCGTGCGGCGGCGCGGGTGTCGGAGAAGCCGAAGCCGTCGGTGCCGAGGGACGCGAAGTCGCCGGGCACCCACTGGGCGATCTGGTCCGGGACGGCGCGCATGAAGTCCGTCACGGCGACCGCCGGTCCGGTCGTCTCGCCGAGCCGCTGCGTGACGTACGGGACGCGCTGCTCCTCGTCGGGGTTGAGCATGTTCCACTCGTCGCACGCGGCCGCTTCGCGGGCCAGCTCGTTCCACGAGGTCGCGGACCAGACGTCCGCCGCGACGCCCCACTTCTCGGCCAGCTGCCGCTGCGCCTCCAGCGCCCACCGGCTCGCCACGCCGGACGCGAGGATCTGCGCCTTGGGCGCGTCACCCTCCAGCTCGGAGGTCTTGAACAGATACAGCCCCTTGAGCAGGCCCGCGACGTCGAGGTCGGCGGGCTCGGCGGGCTGCTGGTAGGGCTCGTTGTAGACGGTGAGGTAGTAGAAGACGTCCTCGCCGTGGGGGTGCTCTTCGGACGACCCGTACATGCGGCGCAGCGCGTCCTGCGTGATGTACGCCAGTTCGTAGGCCCAGGCCGGGTCGTAGTGGACGCAGGCGGGGTTGGTCGCGGCGAGCAGCCCGAACACCTCGACGTCCGGCCCGGCGAGATCGTCGGCCTGGTCGGGGAGTCCGGCTCCGGCAAGACCCAGACCGCCTTCGCGATCCTCGGACTGCTGCCCGACGGCGGACGCGTCGCCGCGGGCAGCGTCATCGTCTCGTCCGTCGAGACCGTCGGGCTCCCCGAGCGGCGGCACCGCGCGCTGCGCGGCGGCCGTGTCGCCTACGTCCCGCAGGAGCCGATGAGCAACCTCGACCCCGCCACCACCATCGGCGCGCAGCTGACCGAGCCGATGCGGCACGTCCTCCACCTGTCGCGCGCGGAGGCCCGGGCCAAGGCGCTGGACCTGCTGCGGCAGGTCGAGATCGGCGCCCCCGAGCGCGTCTACCGCTCCTACCCGCACGAGATCTCCGGCGGGATGGCGCAGCGGGTTCTCATCGCGGGCGCGATGGCCTGCGACCCCGTCCTGCTCATCGCCGACGAGCCGACCACCGCGCTGGACGTCCGCGTCCAGGCCGAGGTGCTCGGCCTGCTGCGGCGGCTGCGGGACGAGCGCGGCCTCGGCGTCCTGCTGGTCACCCACGACCTCGGTGTCGTCGCCGACCTGTGCGACCGCGTCGCCGTCATGGAGGGCGGACGGATCGTCGAGTCCGGCGACACCGAGCGCACGCTCACCGCCCCGGCCGCCCCCTACACCCGCACCCTGCTGGACGCGGTGCTGGACGACGCGCCGTCCCGCCCGGCCTGGACGCCCCGCCCGACCCCCGAGACGAGGCCCGCATGACCGACCTGCTCGCCATCGACGACCTGCGGGTCTCCTACCCCGTCAAGGGACTGCGCGCCAAGCCCGTCCCCGTCCTGCGGGAGGTCTCGCTGACCCTGCGCCGGGGCGAGACCCTCGGCCTGGTCGGCGAGTCGGGCTCGGGCAAGACCACGCTCGGCCGCGCCGTCCTCGGGCTCGTCCCGGTCGAGTCCGGACGGATCGTGTTCGCGGGGGAGCGCATCGACAACGCCTCCCGGCGCCGCCGCCGCAAGCTCGGCGCCGACCTCCAGGTCGTGTTCCAGGACCCCTACAGCTCGCTCAACCCCGCCCGCACGATCGGCGACACCCTCACCGAACCGCTGCTGGCCGGCGGAACCGACACCCGCGCCGCCCGCCGCCGCGTCGGCGACCTGCTGGACGGCGTCGGCCTGCCCGCGGACGCGGCCCACCGCCTGCCCCGCGAGTTCTCCGGAGGGCAGCGCCAGCGCGTCGCGATCGCCCGCGCCCTGGCCCTGGACCCGGCGCTGATCGTCTGCGACGAGGCGGTCTCCGCCCTCGACCTCACCACCCGCAAGACCGTCCTGGACCTCCTGGTGGACATCCAGGAGCGGACCGGCGTCGCCTACCTGTTCATCACCCACGACCTGTCGGTCGTCCGGTACGCCTGCCACCGGATCGCGGTGCTCCGCGACGGCCGCATCGTGGAGACCGGCGACGCCGCGGCGGTCACCGCAGAACCGTCCCACCCGTACACGCGCAGCCTGCTGCTCGCCGCGCCGGTCGCCGACGTCCGGCGGCAACGGGAGCGGCGGGCGGCGTTCGAGGCCGACCGCCGCTCCCGGACGCCTCAGCCGAACACCTCGGCCGAACGGTAGTAGCCACCCCACCCCAGCCGCTCCCACCAGGCGGCATGGGACGCCAGGCGGCCGCGGTGGTCCTCCCACCCGGTCGCCTCCCGCGTCCACGCCTTCTCCGCCACGCCGGGCAGTCGGGGCAGCAGCAGGAACGCCAGGTCCTCGAAACCGGAGACGGTCTCACACCAGATCGCCGCCTCGATCCCGGCGAACCGCGCGTCCGGCGGAATCTCCTGCAGACCGTGCGGCGTCCAGTCGAACTGCTCCCGGCAGCTGCGCGGCACGTAGGAGTCGAAGCCGGTCCTGTCCTGCCGCGCGGACTGCCCGGCCAGCAGCGACTCCTCGGCATAGGGCCGGTCCAGGTACAGGACGCTGGACGGGGAGACCAGGATCGGCGCGCCCGCCTTGACCGCACGCGCGGCGTCACCGCCCGCCTCGGTGAAGGACGCCGCGACGATCTCCAGCAGCGGGTGGTACTCCTCCGGAGTCTTCTTCCGCGCCTTCTCCAGGTCGAACTCGTCCCCGATGCCCGTCCAGGCCTGCACCAGGTCATCGGGCCCGACCGCGCCTGAACGGGCGGCCTCCTGCCAGACCACCGCCCGCTTCCCGGTGGCGCGCAGCACCCGCAGCGCCTCGTCGACGAAACGCGCGTACAACTCACTCGGCATGCCGAACGCCTCGTCCCCGCCCAGATGCAGGAACGGTCCAGGCGTCAGCCGGGCCAACTCCGCCATCACGTCCGAGGTGAACCGCTGCACCTCCTCCGCCCGCGGATCCAGGTAGGCCAGCCACCGGTGCGGCGTGGGGTCGGCACCCTGCAACTCCGGATACGCCCGCACCGCCGCCAGAACGTGCCCGGGCATGTCCAACTCGGGCACCACGGTCACGAACCGGGCGGCGGCGTAGGCCACGAGGTGCCGGAAGTCCTCATGGCTGTAGAAGTCCTCGGCGGTCAGCTTCGGCCAGCCGGTGATCGGCAACCGCCACGCCTGGGTGTCCGACAGATGCAGGTGAAGGACGTTGAACTTGTAGAGCGCCAGCAGGTCGATGAGCCGTTCCAGCTCGCTCACCGTGAAGAAGCAACGCGCCACATCCATCGACAGCCCGCGCCAGGCGAACGCGGGCGAGTCACTGACCTCCACCGGCGCCACCACGCCATCGGCGCCGATGAGCTGCGCGAACGTCGTCGCCCCGCGAAACAACCCCTCTTCGGACAGAGCGGTCACCGTGGCACGCCCGTCCGCGACGACGAGCCGGTAAGCCTCCAACCCGCCCTCGGGACGTCCCAGCGGATCAACCCCCTCGACCGCAGCCGCATCAACCTCCGGATCATCCAGCCGCAGCGTCAGGTCCGCTCCCTCGTCAACGGCGACGGCCCCCGGCGCGTACAACCGGGCCACCAAGGCGGCAACGCTCTCAGCAGGCCCACCCGCGACCCGCAGAACCCCCGCCAGGCGCAACCCCTCACCAACCCCAGGCCACACCGAATCCGGAAACGGAACCACAGCAACGCCCACACAAACCTCCGGACCCGAAGACAGTAGGGGATACCCCTCTTCCAGATTTTCTACCACGTGGTAAGTAATGAGGTCGAGAGCCCGCACCCACCCCGGACGCAGCACGAGGAGGCCAGCGCCGCGTCCCCGGCTAGGGCGATCGGGGACTCGCTCCCAGGGACAGCGGGACGTCGTACCGGCCTGGCGGACGGCGTCCGCGCAGGCACCGGGGCAGGAGGAGCCCGACCCGGTGCCTGCGTGGTCGGTGTCAGTTGAGGGTCATGAGGGGTTCGCCGTTGGTGTTGGTGCCGGCGCCCGTCCGGGTGCAGGCGCCGCCGCGGGGTGAGCCGCTGTTGTACGCCTGGCGCAGGCAGTTGCGCAGGGCGAGCTGGCCCCAGTAGTTCGGGTGGATGGATTCCTGGATGTAGTAGTTCGAGCCGATGGTGGTGACGGTGCGGATCTGGTTGATCCACTCGGTCTTGTCCACCGCGCCCGGGCTCCTCCAGGAGCTCAGGCCCTTCTCCTCCACCAGGCCGACGGTGTTCTCGCACAGCCGCCGGGAGTTGAACGCCGAGCCCAGGCGCAGGGTCACCAGGTTGGACAGCCCGCTGTCGGACGCCGCGCCCGCCACCGCCTGGTCGATCACCGTCAGCGCGGTGGAGTTGGCGTAGTTCGCGTCGGCGTTCCAGAAGCCGCACCCGCCGGTCGACTGCCGCGTGTAGCCGGACTGCGAGTAGCGGAAGCCCGAGCTCGCGGGGATCGGCGACGGGTAGTCCTGCGCCACGATCGTGTAGGAGGACGGGGAGTAGCCGGCGTTCGCCATGGCCTGGGCGACGTTCCGGAACGCCTGCGCGATCCTTGCCCGCTGCGCCGCGACGTTGGCGGAGGTGAAGTTGGACGTCACCGCCGAGTCGTCGTTGCAGTAGTTGGGCAGCCACGACGGCGAGGTCAGGAAGTCGGTGACGCACTTCTGCACGATCGTGCCGAAGCCGAAGTCGTTCCCGCCGATGGACACCACGACCATCTTCACGTTGTGCGACGCGGCGAAATTCTGCAGCATGAGCGCCTGGCCCTGGTCGCCGCTGCTGCTGTAGAAGTCGATCCCGGGCTTGAAGTTCCCGCTGGAGTCGGTGTGGGTGCCGGTCGTGGCTCCGGAGCAGGCGAGGTTCATGCCGTTCACGCCGCCGCCGATGTACACCTCGGCCGACCGCGAGCGGTGGCATCGGGTGATCTGCTCGGCCGTGTGGGTGGCGTTGTCGAAGTAGGCCGTCGGGCCCAGCGCGTCGATCAGCGATTCGCCGTCATTGCTGTTGCCCGCCCAGCGGCCGGCCTCACCGGAGATGTAGGAGTCACCGAGGCTGACGACCCACGGCGTCCCGGATCCGGGGCCGTCGGCGTAGGCGGGCGGGGCGGTGAGACCGGCGGTCAGCAGGCCCGCCGCCAGGGCGAGCGCGCGGACGCGCCGGAGAGCAACACGAGATCGGGCCACGGCCGGTCCTCCAGGAAGGCTGGTGCGACGGGACCCCCAAAGGGCCGCGCACGCAGCCATCCCGGCCGAAATGTGACATCACGCAGTGAACCCGACAAGAAGGCAGTGAAACCCGTTGCCTGTTCGTGTCCAACTCCGCAGGCGGGACCGGAGCCCGTCGTCGCACTGCCGCGGAGGGGTGGGGAATGCAGAAATGCAGGTCAGGCGGTGGGCCTGACCTGCATTCTTGGGGTGGGCGATACTGGGATTGAACCAGTGACCTCTACCGTGTCAAGGTAGCGCTCTCCCACTGAGCTAATCGCCCTTGGAGGTGGAGACGGGATTTGAACCCGTGTACACGGCTTTGCAGGCCGTTGCCTCGCCTCTCGGCCACTCCACCAGAGCGAGGCCGTGTCCGGCCTCTCAGAGCGGAAGACGGGATTTGAACCCGCGACCATCACCTTGGCAAGGTGATGCTCTACCCCTGAGCCACTTCCGCGTGCCCTCCGGGTCTCCCCGGCGACAGAGAGAACATTAGCGTGTCCGGGCCGCTTCCCCAAACCGGATTACGCGAGCCGGCGGCGGGGACGCTTCCACGGGCGTCGAAACGTCCACCGCCTAGGCTTCGGGCATGAGCCTGGCGTATGACTCCGACATCGCCCCGGTCGCCGCGCTGATGGCCGACCGGGCGCGGGCCGCGATGCTGACGGCGCTGCTGGACGGACGTCCGCTGGCGGCCGGGGAACTGGCGCGGGTCGCGGGCGTGAGCCCGCAGACCGCGAGCGCGCACCTGGCGAAGCTGCTGGACGGCGGCCTGGTCGGCGTGGTCGCGCAGGGCAGGTGGCGGTACTACCGGCTCGCCGGGGACGAGGTCGCCTCGGTGATCGAGGCGCTCAGCCGGATCAGCCCGGGGGTCGAGGTGAAGGGCCTGCGGCAGTCGCGGCTGGCGCGGCGGCTGCACACGGCCCGCACGTGCTACGACCACCTGGCCGGGGAGGCCGGGG
>NZ_JBFAOF010000136.1:0-11947 GCF_040675125.1 Spirillospora sp. NPDC049652
GAGGAGGCCGGTGTCGTGAAGGCGCCCTTCGTCGCCACCTACGACGGCGTGACGGCTCCAGGCCGCGCCGCGCGCGACGAGGCCGAGGGCGGCGAGCGACAGCGGGATCCAGTGCGCGGCCACGACGTCCTCGAAGATCGGCGGGAACGCCGACCAGGCCATCACCAGCACGAGGGCGAGCCAGGCGTGGTGGACGCCCCAGAGCGCTCCCATGGCGCGCTCGACGACCCGCCGGTCGCCGGGGCGGTCGCGGGACAGCAGGTGCCAGAGCCCGGCCCCGAAGTCGGCGCCGCCGAACAGCAGGTAGGCCGAGAGGGCGGCCAGGATCAGTCCGAAGGCGATGCCGGGGGTGCTCATACCGACCGAATGTAGTACTACGCGTCGTAGTACTTGGGTTGGTAGTACTACCCGGCGTGGTGATCTTTTTCACCGTCGCTTACAGTGGATGCCGTGAAGGGTCTGGGAGAGCTTGAACGCACCGTCATGGAGGTCTGCTGGGCGCGCGAGGAGGCGGGCGTGGCCCCCGCCACCGCCCGCGACGTGAGCCGCGCGCTGGCCGACCAGCGCGACCTGGCGCACACCACGGTCATGACCGTGCTGGACCGCCTGGCCAAGAAGGGATTCCTTGATCGTGAGCGGGACGGTCGCGCGTGGCGGTACCGTCCTGTTGCGAGCAGGGAGGGATACGTGACCGAGCTCATGCTGGGCGCGCTCAACGAGACCGGCGACCGCGACGCGGCGCTGGCGCACTTCGTCCGTTCGGTCACGCAGGACGAGATCGACATCATCCGCCAGGCCCTCGCCGACGTCACCCAGGAGCCACCCGCATGATCGGCACGGCCCTGCTCGCGGCGGTCGCGCTCGCGACCGTTCTCGGCGCGCACGGGCTGTCGAAGGCCCGGTGGACGTGGCACACCCCCCGCATCGCGATCGGCCTGTGGCAGGCGCTCGGGCTCGGCTGGGGCATCGCCACGATCGGCGCGCTGCTGAGCGTGGCCCTGCTCCCGTACCGGCGCGGCATCGTGCACGGGGTCCCGGGCATGGCCCGCGACAACGCCGGACGGCTCGACGCGGTGCACATGGCCGCGCTGCTGGCCGCCGTCGCCCTCACCTTCGTGCTGCTCACGATGCTCGCCACCGCGGTGTTCCGGGTGGTGCGGGCCCGCCGCCGGCACCGCGCGCTGCTCGCGCTGGTCGCGCGCGGCGACTCGGCCGCCCCCGACGCGCTGGTCCTCGACCATCCGGGAGCGGCCGCCTACTGCGTTCCGGGCGTCCGCTCGTCCAAGGTCGTGGTGAGCGCCGGGACGCTGGCGCTGCTCGACGACCGGGAGCTCGCCGCCGTCCTCGCGCACGAGCGCGCGCACGCGCGCGAGCGGCACGACCTGGTGCTGCTGCCGTTCTACTCGCTGCGCCAGGTGTTCCCGCAGATCGGCCTCGTCGGACGATGTCTGGACGCGGTCGAGCTGCTGATCGAGATGGCCGCCGACGACCGTGCCCGCCGTCACCGCCCCGCGAAGGAGCTGGCGACGGCGCTGCTGCGGTTCGCGGCCGCCCGCCCGGGGCCCGCCCCGTCCGGCACGCTCGGCGTCGCCGCGGCCGACGACATCCCGGTCCTCGCCCGGGTGAACCGGCTGCTCCGGCCCGAGCCGCAGCCCCGCCGCGTCCGGCTGGCCGCGACCGTCGCCATTCCGATGGCGATCGTCATCCCGGCCCTCCTCTGGGCGCTCCCGCCCTTCTAGCTCCGCCGCACCCCTTCACGAACCCGCAGACGCGCCGGTCCAGGACCCGATCCCCGGACCGGCGTTCGCCGTTCCCAAGGCCCGCCATCGAGGGCCTGGCGGCTACGTGTGGCCGATGACGCCGTGGGGCCTGTAGGGCTCCTCCAGCCGCCTGATCTCGTCCTCGGTGAGCTCCAGATCGACGGCGGCGACGGCGTCGTCCACGTGCTTGATCTTGGTGGCGCCGACGATCGGGGCGGTGACGGCCTCCCGGCTCATGAGCCACGCGAGCGCGACCTGCGCCGGGGCGACGTCCCGCTCGGCCGCGACCTCCCGGACGGCCCGGACCACCTCCAGGTCCGACTCGTCGTAGAACTGCTTCGCGACCGGGTCGCCGTCGAGCCGGGTCGTCTCGCCCTGCCGGGCCAGCACGCCGCGCGCCAGCGGGCTGTACGGCAGGACGCCGACGCCCTGGTCCTGGCAGAGCGGGATCATCTCCCGCTCCTCCTCGCGGTAGAGCAGGTTGTAGTGGTTCTGCATCGAGACGAAGCGGGTCGGCGCGCAGTGCTGCGCCTTGGCGAACTGCCAGGCGAACATGCTGGACGCGCCGAGGTAGCGGGCCTTGCCCGCCTGGACGATGTCGTGCAGCGCCTGCATCGTCTCCTCGATCGGCGTCTGGTCGTCCCAGCGGTGGATCTGGTAGAGGTCCACGTGGTCGGTGCCGAGGCGGCGGAGCGAGCCGTCGATGGACGCCATGAGGTGCTTGCGTCCGAGGCCGCCGTCGTTGGGCCCGGGGCCGGTCGGGTAGTAGACCTTGGTGGCGAGGACGTAGTCCTCGCGGCGGCCGAACAGCTTGGCCAGCAGGCTGCCGGTGACCTCCTCGGACCGACCGTTCGAGTACATGTCGGCGGTGTCGAAGAAGGTGACCCCGCTCTCCACCGCGCGCCGCACGATCGGCTCGGCCTGGTCCTCCTCCAGGATCCACGACCGGTTCGCCGGTTCGCCGTAGCTCATCATCCCCAGGCAGATCCGCGAGACCCGCAGTCCCGTCGATCCGAGCCTGATCTGTTCCATGCCATCCCCTTCAACGGGCATTTCGGGTGTAGCCCGGCGATCATCCTCCTGGCGGGCCAGAATGGCGACGTGTTTTCCGACCGGCTGCGGGCCTGGATGGGGGAGTCCCCCCGGCTGCCCGCGTTCGTGTACGACCTGGCCGCCCTCGACGCGCACGCCCGGCGCATCCGGGACGCGGTGCCGATCGAGATCCTCTACGCGGCGAAGGCCAATCCGGACGCGCCGGTCCTGCGGACGCTCGCCCCGCACGTGGACGGGTTCGAGGTGGCGTCCGGGGGTGAGTTGCGGCACGTCAGGGACGTCCTGCCGGAGGCGCGGCTCGCGTTCGGCGGCCCCGGCAAGACCGACTCCGAGCTCGGCCTTCCGGCCGAGCGGATCCATGTGGAGTCGCCGTACGAGCTGGCCCGGCTGGCCGCCGGACGCCGCCCGGCGGACGTGCTGCTGCGGGTGAACCTGGCGGGGGAGCGGGAGGGCGTGGCGCTCGCGATGTCCGGCCCGTTCGGGATGGACCCGGAGGTGATCGAGGAGTGCCACGCGGTCCTGGCGTCCGCGCCGTGGCTGCGGCTGCGGGGCGTCCACGCGCACCTCGCCTCCGGCCTGGACGTCCCGGACGTCCTCGCCCAGTCGCGGGAGATCCTGGACTGGGCGCGGCCGTGGGCGGAGAAGGCTGGGGTCGAGGGTCCCGAGTTCAACCTGGGCGGCGGCATGGCCGTCGACTACGCCTCACCGGACGAGACGTTCGACTGGGAGTCCTACGGACGCGAGATCGCGAAGCTCGCCCGTCCGGGGGAGACCCTGCGGATCGAGCCGGGACGGGCCGTCACCGCCTACTGCGGCTGGTACGTCACCGAGGTCCTGGACGTGAAGCGCGCCCACGGACGCTGGTACGCCGTCCTCCGCGGGGGCACCATGCACCTGCGCACCCCGGTGACCAAGCAGCACGACCAGCCGTTCACCGTCCTGCCGGCTCCGGCGGGGGTCTCGGCCGCCCGGCCGTCCGCGCACGACGCGGAGATCACGCTGGTCGGGCAGCTCTGCACTCCCAAGGACGTCTTCGCGCGCGACGTCCCCGTCGCCGGGATCGGCGTCGGGGACATCGTGGCCTTCGGCATGGCGGGCGCCTACGGCTGGAACATCTCGCACCGCGACTTCCTCATGCACGACCCGCCGGGGTTCTACTACCTGCCGAGCGAGGTGCCGTAGAGGCGGTCGACGCGGAGCCGGATGACGACGCGGCGGTCCTTGACCATCTGCTCCAGGAACGCGGCCTCGTCGGCGGGGTCCGGGAAGCCGCCCATCATGGCGAGCAGCTCGCGTGAGACCGCGTCCCCAGCCTCGGAAGCGACCTCGGACAGCTCCGCGTTCCCCTCCGCCACGGCGAACGACATGTGGTCGTCGCTGGACACGTGCAGCGCCGCCCGCGGGTCGTTCCGAAGCTGCCTGACCTTCACCCGGTCGGCGGTCGTCGAGACGCGGATGGTCCGCCCGGCCTCGTCCCAGGCGAAGACGACCGTGGACATGTGCGGGTGTCCGCTGCGCTTGACGGTGGCGAGGGTGCCGAACGTGCCGGCGGCGATCAGGTCGGACGCTTCGCGGTCCGAGAGTCCGACGGGGCCGGGTCCCTGTCCGGGGCCATAGGAGGTCATCGCGGGGTTCCTTCGCGTTCTCGGGTTCGGATTCGAGTTCGGGTGCTAGATGCCGGCGGCTTCGGCGGCCGGGGTGTCCGCGGGGACGGGCTCCGGCGCGGGGGCGGCGGGCATCCGCCGCAGGACGGTCAGCGAGAGCACGATCCCGATGCCCAGCAGCCCGGCTCCCGCCCAGAAGGCCACGTGGTAGCCGTGCGTGAGGGCCTCCCGCGACGGTCCGTCGGTGTTCGCGGCGGCGACGGCGGCCAGGGCGGCGACGCCGAGCGCCGCGCCGATCTGCTGCGTGGTGTTGAAGACGCCCGACACCACTCCGGCGTCCTCGGGCTTCGCGCCGGACATGCCGAGCCCGGTGAGCGAGGGCATCACGAGGCCGAAGCCGCCCGACAGCAGCATCAGCGGCAGCAGGTCCACGGCGAAGTGGCCGTCCACCGGGACGCGGGTGAGCAGCAGCCGCGCGGCCAGCAGCAGGACGAGCCCGGTGACCAGGACCGTCCGCGCGCCGAGCCGGTCGATCAGCCGCGCCGCGACGAAGAGCGACACGACGGCGATCGCGACGGCGGCCGGCAGCATCGCGAGTCCGGTCTCGGAGGCGTTGTAGCGCAGCACGTTCTGCATGTAGAGGGCCACCATGACCTGGAAGCTGAACAGCGCGGCCAGGACGACGAGCTGGATGAGGTTGGCGCCCCACACGTTCCGGTCGCGGAGCACGCGCAGCGGCATCAGCGGGACGGACGCGGTGGCCTGCCGGGCGACGAAGCCGGCGAGCAGCGCCAGCGCCCCGGCCGCGAGGCCGAGCGTGCGCGCCCCCCAGCCGTGCTGCTCGGTCTGGACGATCGTGTAGACGGCGAGCATGCTCCCGGCCGTCACCAGCAGCCCGCCGAGCACGTCCGCGCCCGCCGCGAACCCGATGCCCCGGTCGGACGGCAGGTAGCGCAGGGCCGCGACCGCCGTGGCCAGGCCGAGCGGCAGGTTGATCAGGAAGATCCAGTGCCAGTTCAGCGCGTCGGTGAGCACGCCGCCGAGCACCTGGCCGAGCGACGCCCCGACCGCGCCGGTGAACGCGAACGCCGAGAGCGCGCGGGTCCGCTCGGCGGGCGCGGTGAACAGCGTGGTGATCATGCCGAGCGCGACCGCCGAGGTGAGCGCGCCGCCGACGCCCTGGACGAACCGCGCCGTGATCAGCACCTCCGGGGTGGTGGCGGCCCCGCAGGCCAGCGAGGCGACCGTGAAGACCGTGATCCCGGCGACGAAGACGGCGCGCCGTCCGAGCAGGTCGCCGAGCCTGCCGGCCAGCAGCAGCAACCCGCCGAACGCGATCACATAGCCGTTGACGACCCAGGTGAGCCCGGCGTCGCCGAGCCCCAGCCCGCGCTGCATCGCGGGCAGCGCCACCGTGACGATCGACCCGTCCAGAATGATCATCAGGGGCCCGGCGCACAGCACGGCCAGCGCCAGGGCCCGCGATCGAACGCTTCCCACAGACTTCTCCTCCGCCGCAGTCGGCGGCCCGGCGCGACGCCGGGCCCGGCCGCGCCGGACGGCGCGACGGAAGAGACATTAACAGATAGTTCCGTTGCGGACTATATGTTTCCGATCTAGACGTTCCGGACCTGGACAAGTGTCAGGGGCGGGCCGGGGCGGCGGCCTCCAGGTCGGCGACGGAGCCCGACATGATCGTCCGGATGTGGGCGGTGATGTGCTCGACCGGCCAGTCCCACCAGGCCAGGTCCAGCAGGCGGGCGACGTCCTCGGGGGAGAAGCGGGTCCGGATGAGCCGGGCCGGGTTGCCGCCGACGACGCCGTAGTCCGGCACGTCGGACGTGACGACCGCCCCGGACGCCACGATCGCGCCGTGCCCGATGCGCACGCCCGGCATGACCGTCGCGCCGTTGCCGAGCCAGACGTCGTTGCCGACCACGGTGTCCCCGCGGTTCGGCAGGCCGGTGAGCAGGTCGAAGTGCTCCGCCCACGCGCCGCCCATGGTCGGGAACGGGAAGGTGGACGGGCCGTCCATCCGGTGGTTCGCGCCGTTCATGATGAACCGGACGCCGGTGGCCAGCGCGCAGAACCTGCCGATGACCAGCCTCTCCGGCCCGTAGTGGTACAGGACGTTGCGGGTCTCGAAGGCGGTCGCGTCGTCCGGGTCGTCGTAGTAGGAGTACTCGCCGACCTCGATCAGCGGGGACGTCACCAGCGGCCGGAGCAGGACCACCCGGGGCTGCCCGGGCATCGGGTGCAGGACGTCCGGGTCGGTGGGGAGGGGTGTCTGGGCGGTCATGGGCACTCCATTAATGCGACAAGTGATGCATTAAGATGCTGGCATGGCCACGAGCAGCGAGCAAACCGGCGACGAAGAGCACCCTCCCGAAGGCGTCGCGCCGCGCCGCCGGCCGGGCGGCCGGACGGGCAGAGTCCGCAAGCAGGTGCTCGACGCCGTCCAGGCCGAACTCGCCGAGCGCGGGTACGACGAGCTGACGATCGACGGCGTCGCGGCCCGCGCGGGCGTGCACCGCGCCACGGTCTACCGGCGCTGGCGCGACGTGGGCGGCCTGCTCGCCGACGTCTTCGCCGCCGCGAGCGACGACGACTGGCAGCCGGCCGACACCGGCACGCTCCAGGGTGACCTCGCGGCACTGAACCACGAGAGCCAGACGGCCCTGACCGCGCAGCCGCCGCTCGTCTCCGCGCTGATCGCCGCGTCCTTCCGCTCGGACGAGGCCGCGCGCGGCGTCCGGGCCCTGTGGGAGGACCGCTACGCCCGCTGCGAGGTGATCGTCGCGCGGGCCGTCGAGCGCGGCGAGATCCCGCCGGGGACGGACGCGCGCCGGCTCCTCGTGGCCGCCACCGCCCCGGTCTACCACCAGCTCGTGCTGCTCCGGACGCCGCCCGACCCGGACCTGCCCGACCGGGCGGCGAGGACGGCCGTCCTCGCCGCGTCCGCCGGCGCCTTCGCCACCGGCGGGGAGGACGCCGGTTAGAGCGCGCGCTCGCGGGTCCGGCGGGTGGCGGCGGACGCGACCGGCTCGGCGAGCAGGCCGGTGGCCAGCCGGTGCATCGCGCGCAGGAAGACCGCCCGCTCGTCCTCGGGCAGTGCGCCGAGGACCTCGCCGTGCACCGAGTCCACGATCTCCTGGCTCTTCGCGGCGACCTTCGCGCCCTCCTCGGTGACCGCGATCACGCGGGCGCGGCGGTCGCGGGAGGACGGGCGGCGCTCGGCCAGGCCCGCCCGCTCCAGGGCGTCCACGGTGACGACCATCGTGGTCTTGTCCATGTCGCCGATCTCGGCGAGCTGGTTCTGGGTGCGCTCCTCCTCCAGGGCGTGCACGAGGACGCAGTGCATGCGCGGCGTGAGGCCGATCTCCGCCAGCGCGGCCGACATGCGGGACTTCAGGACGAGTCCGTTGTGGTCGAACAGGTAGGAGACGTCTTCGGAGACATGGGAGGCGGGCGCGAGAGAGGTCATGCCGCCAGTGTAGTTCTGTTGCGGATTATCTGTTATGGGTCCGCATCTCCGGCCCGCGGGTGTCGCGCGGACCGGGCGGCGACCCGTCGGGCCGGGGTACAGTGAGGCCATGCATCTCAGCGTGTGTCTTGGCTGGTGGCCGTCCTCGGACGGCTGACCAGGCATACGCGCAGGCCGTCCGCACACCGGGCGGCCTTCTCCTTTTCCGGGCGGTCGCCCCTGAGACCCCGATCTCGGCACCGACCCGAAGGAGCAGGGCATGACCCTCACCGCCCCCGAACTCACCGACCTCGTCGCCCGGGACGCGGCGCGGCACCGCGTCCTCACCGGCGACCGCCCGACCGGGCCGCTCCACCTCGGCCACTACTTCGGCACGCTGCAGAACCGCGTCCGGCTGCAGCGCGCGGGCGTCGAGGTCTTCGTGATCATTCCCGACTACCAGGTGCTCACCGACCGGGATGTGGCCGAGCGACTGGAGGAGAACGTCCTCGGCCTGGTCGCCGACTACCTCGCCGTCGGGATCGACCCCGCCACCGCCACGGTCTTCGCGCACTCGGCCGTCCCGGCGCTGAACCAGCTCTTCCTGCCGTTCCTGTCGCTGGTCTCGGTGCCGGAGCTGAGCCGCAACCCGACCGTCAAGGACGAGATCCGGCACTCCCGGCAGGACGCGGTGAGCGGGCTGATGTTCACCTACCCCGTCCACCAGGCCGCCGACATCCTGTTCTGCAAGGCCGACCTGGTTCCGGTCGGCCGCGACCAGGTCCCGCACCTGGAGGTCACCCGGACCGTCGCGCGCCGCTTCAACGAGCGTTACGGCGACGTCTTCCCGGTGCCCGAGTGCCTGCTGTCGGACGCCCCGCTGCTGCTCGGCACCGACGGCCAGAAGATGAGCAAGTCGCGCGGCAACGCGATCGCGCTCTCCTCCACGGCCGACGAGGTCGCGCGCCTGGTCAAGCGAGCCAAGACCGACGCGGACCGGACCATCGCGTACGCGCCGGAGACGCGTCCGGAGGTCTCGAACCTGGTGTTGCTCGCCGCGCTCGCGCTGGGCCGGACGCCGCAGGAGGTGGCGGCGGAGATCGGCGACCGCGGCGCGGCCGAGCTCAAGCGCGTCGTCACCGAGTCGGTCAACGAGTTCCTGCGGCCGATCCGGGAGCGGCGCGCCGAGTTCGCCGCCGACCCCGCCCAGCTGCGGTCCGTCCTCGCGGCGGGCAACGCGCGCGCGAACGAGATCGCCGACGCCACGCTGGCCGAGGTCCGGAAGGCGATGGCGATGTCCTACTAGACGACCCGCCGGGCGTGCGCGCTCGCCGGGCGGTCAGGCGCCGGGGGCGGTCAGGGCCGGGAGGACGGCCTTGACCAGGTCGTCCAGCCAGGCGCGGGACGGCGCCTCCGGCGTCCCGGGGAGCCCGCGCAGCAGGTAGTTCAGCACGGTCTCGTGGCACACCCCGACCATCATCGCGGCGACGGCTCCGAGCGGGGCCGACGCCGCGACGCGGCCGAGGTCGCGCTCGGCGGCGAGCCAGGCGAGCAGCCGGTCGCGCCAGGTGTCGCCCGGGGCGTGCGTGGCGGCCAGGCGGGCGAGGAAGTCGGGCCGTCCGAGCAGGCCGGACAGCGCGGGCATCACGGCCCGGTGGAAGGCCAGGCCGTACTCGAAGTGGGCGCGCACGCCGTCCGCGAGGGCGTCCTCTCCGGCCACGGGCAGCGCCGGGAGGCCGCGCTCGATGGCGCGCACCCGCGCCCACCAGCCCTCCGTGAGCAGCTCGTCCTTGTCGGCGAAGTGGTTGTAGAGGACACCGTCGGCGACTCCGGCGGAGCGGGCGATCGCGCGGACCGTGAGGTCAGCCATGCCGCGCTCGGCGATCAGGCGTTCGGCCGTGGCCACCAGGTGGTCGCGCAGGCTGCGGTCGCCGTCCCGCACCGCCGCCGCTGTTCTCGGGGACATCACCGCCCATCGTAGTGCGCGGTCACCAGCCAGGCCGTGCCGCGCGTCCGCACCCCCTCGGGGCCCTCGAAGCGGGACATCTCGCGCCGGACGGCGTCCTTGGCCGCGGCCACCGCCTCGGGCCCGGCCTGCTTGAACGCGTGCACGATCGGGCCCCAGCCGCAGAAGAAGCCGGCCGCGTCCGCCGCGTCCCGTCCCCAGTACTGCGGGCCCTCGACCCGGCGGATGCCGATGCCGGTGTAGCCCGCCTTCGCCAGGACGCCCTCGGTGTGCTCCGGGTCGGCGAACGAGGTCGGGCCGGTGCCGTCCCGGCCGGTCGGGGGCTGCCCGGTGCCGAGCGCGCCCATGGTCGCGGCCAGGAGCGCGCCCATGTCCGTGCCGGCCAGGGAGGTCATGCAGGCGAACGCGAGCCGTCCGCCGGGCCGGAGGGCACCGCCGATGTTGGCGAACGCGGCGACCGGATCGGCGAAGAACATCACCCCGAACCGGCTCACCGCGATGTCGGCGGACGCGGGCTCGAACGGGAAGACCTGGGCGTCGCCCTGCTCGAAGCGGACGTTCGCCACGCCCTCGGCCTCGGCGCGTTCGCGCGCCCGCGCGAGCATCGGCGCGGACAGGTCCACCCCGAGCGCGCTCGCGGCGCGTCCGGCGGCGAGCCGGGTGAGCTGGCCGTTGCCGCAGCCGATGTCGAGCACGTCGTCGTCCGCCCGGACGTGTTCGAGCAGGTACTCGTTGAGGGCGCCGTTCAGCCGGTCGTAGCGGTCGTGGTTGGCCGCCCAGTGCGCGCCTTCGCCGCCGTTCCACGCCTCGGCCTGCGCGGTGTTCACGATCTGCCCGGTCATGTGCCCTCCCGATGAACGCGTGTTCATGAACGTATGTTCATTATGCTCCGGCCGTCAAGGGCGTGCCCCGCCGGACGGCCGGAATGCGACCTCCGGGGGAGGTGGATGGTGATCACGGGGGAGGTGGGGCGGTGGGGCCCGGGCGGAGGGTGAGGACGACGCAACCGCCGGACCATGGGAGAGGAACCGTGTCCCAGATCGCCCAGCCCCGCAGCCCCCGCCGCACCCGCCAGCCGGGGAGGTCCGGCCGAAGGGGCCGGATCGCCGCCGCGTACGCCCGCATCCACGGGCGTCCCGCCGAGGGGGTGTCGCGCCCGATCATGATCGCCGCGCACGCCGCGGCCTGGGTCGTCCTGCCCTCCTGCCTGTGGCGGCTGGCGTTCGGCCTGTTCGATCTGCCGATCGCCGAGCATCCGACCACGTCGGGCCCCATGAACGGCGGTGTGCCGGCCTGGTTCCCGCAGTGGGCCTACATGATCCTGCTGTCGGTGGTCAGCGAGGGGCTGGCGTTCCTGACCGTGGGCCTGGTCAGCACCTGGGGCGAGCGGGTGCCGCGCTGGGTGCCCCGGATCGGCGGACGCGAGATCCCCACGCTCGCGGCGGTCGTGCCGGCGGCGCTCGGGGCCGCCGCCGTGACGTGGATCTGCGCGTTCGGGGTCTTCTTCTCGCACCCCACGGACGAGTTCCGCCAGACCTTCGCCCACCAGTGGCAGCTGAACCTGCTCACCGCGAGCTACGCGCCGCTGGTGGCCTGGGGGCCGCTCCTGGCCGTCGTCACGGTCGCGTACTACCGCCGCCGGACGCGCTGACCCCGGCCACCGCTCCGGCCAGGCGGACCAGGGACGCGCGCAGGCGTTCCTCGCCCAGGTCCGGGAGCAGGGCGGAGACGTGCTCGGCGCTGAGGGCGGCGAGGAGGCCGTGCGCGGCGGCCTCTGGGTCCGGGTCGCCGTCCAGCAGGAGCGCCAGGTGCAGGTGCCAGAACCGGTACGCCCCGATCCGGTACCGGGCGCCCGGGGACGCCGTCTCCGACATCCGCACCAGGGGCAGGTGTTTCAGCAGGTAGTCGAGGTAGGCGAGGACGAACGCCTCGATCCGGTCCGCGGGCGCGGCCCCCGGCCCGAGCGGCGCCGGACCGCTCAGGACCGCCTCCTGCAGATCGCGCTCCCGGGCGTCCAGCAGCGCGACGGCCAGGCCCGCCTTGTCGCCACGGCGGCCGGGGTCGGCAAGGGGACGCTGTTCCGCCGCTTCGGCGACAAGGC
>NZ_JBFAOF010000137.1:0-11940 GCF_040675125.1 Spirillospora sp. NPDC049652
CGCCGCCCGCCCGGCCCGCGCCGACGACGCCACCGGCGACACCGACGGGCTCCCGCCGGCCACCCGGCCCGGCGGGGCCTACGACCGGTACGTGGCGAAGCTCGCCGCGGAGGGCAGGTTCTCCGGGGTGGTGATGCTCGCCCGCAACGGCCGGACGGTCCTGTCGCGCAGCTACGGCATGGCCGACCGGGAGAAGGGGATCCGGAACCACGAGGGCATCGCGTTCAACCTCAGTTCCGCGGGCAAGCCGTTCGGCGGCGTCGCCATCCTTCAGCTCGCGCAGGCGGGCAAGCTGAGGCTGTCGGACACGGTCGGCGCCCACCTGTCCGGCTTCGCCGCGGAGATCGCCGACCGGGTGACGATCCACCACCTGCTCAGCGGCACGTCCGGCCTGTCCAGCCCCGACGAGGACCTGCAGCGTGTCTTCCAGAGCCGCGAGGAGGTGCACGACTACTGCGAGAAGTGGGCCCGGCAGGCCAAAGCCGTCGCCTCCCCCGGCACGCCCACCGACCACGCCGGCGCCGAGGTCGCCATTCCCGCGCTGATCGTCGAGGCCGTGTCCGGCATGTCGTACTGGGACTACGTCGAGCAGAACATCTTCAAGCGCTGCGGCATGACCGGGACGGGGTTCTACACCCGGCCGCAGTGGCTCACCGACGAGCACATCGCCCACTCCTACATGCGGCAGGCCGACGGCAGCCTGGTGGACGCCGTCCGGAACCTGGACAAGGGCAGCCCCGACCCGTACCAACTGGGCAAGAACCCGGGCCGCGCCTTCATCGACGCTCCCGGCGACGGCGGCTTCGCCACCGCCCCCGACCTGGTCCGCTTCGCCCGCGGCCTGGCCGACGGCACCCTCCTGGACCGCCACTACGCCGAGTTGTTCACCGGCCCCAAGATCCCCCACGCCCCCGGGGGCGGAGGCGGTTTCGCCCCCGGGGTCTCCCCCGCCGAAGCGTCCTTCGGCGCCTACACCCTCCCGGTCAGCATCATCAACGGCCAGTGGCTGTACGAGCGCGCCGGAGTCAATCCCGGCAGCGCCGCCAACTGGAGCATCTACCCCGACACCGGCTGGACCGGCATCATCCTGGCCAACCAGGACGGCGTCCCCTTCGTGGACCTCATCCAACAAGAGATCCAAGCCGTCACCGCCCAGCCCTGACCCCGCCCCCCCGCCGCGAGGGGCGGGCGGAGCAGCACGAACGGAGCGAGGGATCAGACCGTGGCCGGGGCGAGGCTCGGGAGGAGGTGCTCGCCCACCCGGTAGGCCTCCTCCAGGTGAGGCCAGCCGGACAGGATGAACTCCTCGATGCCGAGGCCGGCGTACTCGCGGATCAGGGTGGCGACCTCGGCGTAGGAGCCGACCAGGGCCGTTCCCGCCCCCTCGCGGACCAGGCCGACGCCCGCCCAGAGGCCGGGCGAGACCTCCAGGCTCCGCGTGTCGCCGCCGTGCAGGGCGGTCATGCGGCTCTGGCCGGTCGAGTCGAAGCGGGCGAAGCGTCGCTGGGCCGCCTGGATCCGGGCCGGGTCCATGCCCGCCAGCAGGCGGTCGGCTTCCGCCCACGCCTGCTCGCTCGTGTCCCGGGCGATGACGTGGAGGCGAATGCCCAGGCGCAGCGTGCGCCCGTGGGCGGCCGCCGCGGCTCGCAGTCTGGTGGCGCGCTCAGCGATCGCGGCCGGGGGTTCGCCCCACATGAGGGCGACGTCGACGTGTTCGGCCGCCACTCGTTCAGCGGCCGGGGAGGCTCCGCCGAAATAGATCTGCGGTGGGTCGGCGAGGGGTGTGGTCAGGCCTCCCTGCTCGATGTCGTAGTGGTCGCCGCGGAAGTCGAACGGGCTCCCCGTCCAGGTGCGGCGGAGGACGTGGAGGAACTCGGCGGTGCGGTCGTAGCGGGCGTCGTGGTCGAGGAAGTCGCCGTAGGCGCGCTGTTCCACGGGGTCGCCGCCGGTGACGACGTTCAGCAGGAGCCGGCCGCCGGAGACCTCCTGGAACGTCTGGGCCTGCTGGGCGAGCAGGGTGGGCAGCGTGAAGCCGGGCCGGAAGGCCACCAGCAGTTTCAGCCGGTCGGTGTGCTGGGCCACCGCGGCGCAGACGATCCACGGGTCGGGGCAGCCGGCGCCGACCGGGGTGAGCGCGGCCTCGAAACCGGCGTCCTCGGCGGCGCGGGCCACCTGGGAGAGGTAGCGCACGCTGCCCGGGCGCGACGCGGAACGGGACGCGTCGGTGTTCATGATCGCCGTGCGGACGTCGTGCCCGTCGCCGGTGGTGGGGAGGAACCAGTGGAATCTCACGGGGCGTCCTTCTCTGGTCGGGCGGTGTGGACGGTCCGGCCGCCGACGATGGTCCGCAGCACCTGGATGTCCTTGATCTCGTGCGGGCGGACGGTCAGCGGGTTCTCGGCCAGAACGACCAGGTCGGCGAGCTTGCCGGGCTCGACGGAGCCTCGGCTGTGCTCCTCGAAGTGCTGCCAGGCGGCGTCGATGGTCACGGCGCGCAGCGCGCGGAGCGGGGTGACCCGTTGTTCGGGGCCGAGGACCTTGCCGCTGCGCGTGATGCGGTTGACGGCCGACCACACGGCTTGCAACGGGCTCTGCGGAACGACCGGTGAGTCCAGGTGCAGGCTGTAGCGGTGGTCGCGGGCCGAGCGCAGCGGGCTGATACGGCGGGCGCGTTCGGGGCCGAGGAAGATGTCGCGGTGCTGGTCGCCCCAGTAGTAGGTGTGCGAGACGAAGAACGACGCCTGGACGCCGAGCCGTCTCATGCGGTCCAGCTGGTCCTCGCGAGCGGTCTGGGCGTGCTCGATCCGCAGCCTGTGGTCGCGCCGTCCGTGCTTGGTGATGGCGGACTCGTAGGCGTCGAGCAGGTCGTCGATGGCCGCGTCGCCGTTGCCGTGGATGCGGATGGCGTATCCGTCGGCGTACAGCTTGTCGACGCGGGCCTTCAGCACGTCGGGGCTGTAGTTGGTGTAGCCGCGGTAGCCGGCCGGGAGTCCCCCGGTGAGCTTGTGGTACGGCTTGGTGAGGTAGCCGGTGTAGCCCTGGATCGATCCGTCGTAGACCGACTCGCCGAAGCCGGAGACCCGCACCCATTCGTCCCCTGTGCCCTCGGGCAGCGGCAGGCCGGCGAGCGGGTCGCCGCTCAGCATGAGCAGGCTGCGGAAGCCGATCACACCGGACTTTCGCCAAGCGCCCAGCGCCGCGTAGAGGTCGGCGCCGCCTCCGGCGATGACGCTGGTGGTCACCCCGGCCGCGGTGTAGAGGTCCGAGGTCGCCTTGGCGCCCGCCGTGAGCTGGGCGGGGGTGAAGCCCGGCTGGAGCCTGGCGACCAGGCCCTGGGCCGCTTCCTGGAGAAGGCCGGTCGGCTCGCCGGTCGCCGGATCCTTGTCGATCACGCCGCCGGGAGGGTTCGTGGTGTCCTTGGTGATGCCGGCCAGCCTGAGCGCCACCGAGTTGGCCACGCCCATGTGCCCGTTGGTGTGCGCCGCCCAGATCGGCAGCGTGCCACTTGCGCGGTCGAGGTCGGCGGCGGTGGGGTGGCGGCCCTCGGCGAGCAGCGTCTGGTCGTATCCCCAGCCGCGGACCCAGTCGCCTGCCGACGCGGTGTCCGCTTTGCCCTTCAGCGCGGAGACCAGGGAGGCGATGTCGGTGACGGCGCCGACCGGCGGACTGGACAGGTCGGCGTAGTACAACCTGACGAGCCCCGGGTACGGCGCGTGGCTGTGCGCGTCGACGAAACCTGGCAGCACCGTACGGCCCCTGAGGTCGACCAGGGTGGTGTCGGCGGTGGCCAGGCGGCGGATCCTGCGGTCGGAGCCGACCGCGACGATCCGGCCGTCCCGGACGGCGATCGCTTCGGCCGTCCGGCCATGGTGCGCCATGGTCACCACGTGGCCGCCGTGGTAGATGGTGTCGGGCGGAGCGGCGCGTGCAGCTACGGGCTGCGCGGCGGCGGGTTGCTCGGCGGCGGCGGGCGATGCCGGGAGGATCGCTCCGGCAACGGCGGCCAGCGAACCGCCGAGGACGGCGCGTCTGCCGACGTCGGAGCACAGGGTGCACATGTGGCTGGTTCTCCAGTGGTCAGGCGGCGGCCGCGCGTACGGTGGCCGCGAGCTTCTCGCGAAGGGCGAGGAAGTCGGGGTGGGCGTGGGGGGACTCCTCGCGCGGCAGCGTGGAGGTCTCGTCCAGGACGATCCGGCCGGGGCGCCTGCCGAGGGCGATGATCCGGGTGCCGAGCAGGACGGCCTCGTCGACGCTGTGGGTGACGAAGAGGACGGTCGTGCCGGTCCGCCGCCAGATCTGGCGCAGTTCCTCTTGCAGGCGCTCGCGGGTGAGGGCGTCGAGAGCCGCGAACGGCTCGTCCATGAGCAGGATGCCGGGGCCGGGAGCCAGCGCGCGGGCGATCGCGGCGCGTTGCTGCATCCCGCCCGACAGCTCGTGCGGCAGACGTGCGGCGGCCTCCGACAGCCCGACGAGGTCGAGCAGTTCGGCGGTGCGCGTCCGGCGGTCGGCCGCGGGGACGCCGGTCATCCGCAGGCCGAACTCCACGTTCCGGCGCACGTTGAGCCAGGGGAAGAGCCGGGGCTGCTGGAACACGACGCCGCGGTCGGGGCCGGGACCTGTGACCGGCTCACCCGCGACCTTGACCTCGCCTCGGCTCGGCCGGACGAAGCCCGCGACCAGGCGCAGCAGCGTGCTCTTCCCGCAGCCCGACGGCCCGACGATCGTGACGAACTCGCCTCCCGGGATGTCGGCGCCGACCTCGCGCAGGGCGTCCACCGTGTCCGTTCGGCTGAGCAGACCGCCCAGCCGCCGGGTGCCGCCGTACGTCACCGAGACCGCGGCGAGCGAGACCGCCGCCGCCCGGCCGTCCGCGACCGCCCGGCCGTCGGAGGTCGCGTGGCTGTCGGAGGTCGCTGCGGGGTTATCCGGGGAACGCATCGCCGAGTTCCTTGCCGGCCAGGCCACGCTGGAAGACGTCCAGGTCGGGCACGGTGGGGATCTTGTGCTGCGCCTTGAGGAACCGGGCCGCGCTGTACAGGTTCTGCGCGAAGGCTCCCGGCCGGGTCGCCGTCCCGAGGTACTGGGCCCCCGCCTGCTGCCTGCCGTCCAGCAGGACGAGCTGGTCGATCTGCTTGGACGCGTCGCCCGGCGACAGGTTGAGCTGGCGGCCCACCGCCGCCGCGGCCGCCGTCCGGTCACTGCGGATCAGCTTGATCGCGCGGTCCTCCTGCTGGAGCCAGAGCGACAGCGCCTTGGGGTACTTGTCGGCGAACGCCGTGCGGACGACCGCGAGGTCGGCCGTCACCTCGCCCCTGGCGGCGAGGTCCTTGCTGGTGACGAGGACCTTGCCGGTCTTCTCCAGTTCCGACAGCACCGGCGTCCAGACGTAGGCGGCGTCGATGTCGCCGCGGGACCAGGCGGCCTGGATGTCGGGCGGCTCAAGGTCGACGATCTTCACGTCGGTCTCCTTGAGGCCGGCGTCCTGGAGCGCGGCCAGCAGGCTGTAGTGCGAGGTCGAGGAGAACGGGGTGGCGATCTTCTTTCCCTTGAGCCCGGCGATCCCCGTTGCGCCGCGGGCGACCAGGGCCTCGTTCTCCCCGATCACATCGAAGATCCACGGCACCTTGTACTGGATGTTCAGCGGCGCCGACAGGCCCTTGGTGACCGGGCTGGACCCGGCCAGGCCGATGTCGATCGACCCCGCGATCATCGCGGTGTTGACGTCGCCGCCCGAGTCGAACCTCGACCACGTGATCTTCGTCTGGGGCAGGGCCTTCTCCAGCCACCGCTGGTCCTTGACGACCAGGTCGCCGTTCGGGATGAGCTGGTATCCGATGCGCAGCGCCTTGGGGCTGCCGTCGGCGTTCGCGGCGCCGACCCCTGCGGCCTTCGCCGCTCCCGTGCCAGAGGAGCAGGCGGCGAGTGCCAGGGAGAGCGTGGTGGCGAACGTGGCGAGCAACGCCGGGCCGTAGGTCTTCTTCATGGGTTCTTCCTGTCCGTCAATGCGGTACGGGGGGTCAGGACTTGCCGCGCCAGGGCGCCAGGCGGCGTTCGGCCAGCTGGAGCAGGCCGTCTATGAGCAGGCCGGAGGCGCCGATCGCGAGCAGCCCGAGAACCACCACGTCCGTCTGCGTGTAGCGCTGGGCGTCGCGGATCATGCCGCCGATGCCGGGCACGCCGTTCACGGTCTCCGCCGCGACGACCGTGGTGTAGGCGACGCCGACGGCGACCCGGACGCCCGTGATCATCTCGGGCAGGATCGAGGGCAGGACGATCCGCAGCGGGATCTGCCATCGGCTCGCGCCGAGCGACGAGGCCGCGAAGACGTAGTCCTCGTGCACACCGCGCACGGCGTCGGCGGTGGCCACCGCGACCGGCGGCAGGGCGGCCACGAACAACAGCACGATCTTCGGTGCCTCGTCGATGCCGAACCAGATGATGAGGAGGCTGAAGTACGCGAGCGGGGGCAGCGTCCGCACGAAGGTCACCAGCGGGCCGAGAAGCGCCCGCGCCGTCGGAACCAGCCCGATGACCAGCCCGAGGACGATGCCGCCGACGATGCCGTAGAGGCTGCCGAGCAGGATGCGGCGCAGGCTGGCCAGCAGGTGTTCGTAGAGGAGGTGGCCGCCGTAGCCGCGCTGCCCGTCGTGCGTGGTGGACGTCTGGACGAGCTGGTGCCACACGGCTCCGGGGGACGGGACGAAGACCTCCGACCAGAGGTGCGTGGCCGCGACGCCCCACCAGATCGCCAGCAGGGCGAGCACTCCCCCGGCCCGCAGCGCGACGGCTCGCAGCACACCGCACCCCTTTCGACATAACCGACCGAATTAGTTGGAAATGGATCGTAGGCGGTGGAGTGGCTCCGTGCATAGCACCAGTTCGTTCAGTTCGGCGGGTACCAGATGGCTAGCCGAGCAGCTTCCTCGCCTCGTCGGCGATGACGGCCACGCCCTCGTCGATCCGTTCGGGGGCCAGCGCGCCGAAGCCGAGCTTGATCCAGTGGCGCGGGATCGGGCCGCCCCCGGTTCCCGGCGAGTCGAAGAAGAACGTGTCGCCCGGCTCGATCAGGACGCCGCGCGGTTCCAGGCGCGCGGCCAGCTCACGGGTGTCCAGGCCGGGAGGGCCGCCGATCCAGACGCTGACGCCGCCCGCGCGCGGGCGCATGACCCAGTCGGGCAGGTGCAGGCGCACGGCCGCGACCGTCCGTTCCCAGCGCACCCGCATCGCCTCGCGCAGATGCCGGACGCCGCGCCGGTACTCGCCGGAGGCGATGAGCAAGGCCAGCGCCCGCTGCTGGTGGCCGGAGGGATGCCGGATCGTGTACCGGCGCAGATCCCGCAGATGCTCGATCAGGGCGGGATGCGCGGACACGAAACCCAACCGGAGGCCCGGGGCCAGGAACTTGGAGAAGCTGCCCAGATAGATCACGGCGTCGGGATCCAGCGAGGCCAGCGCCGGTGAGGCCCGGCCCACGTACCGCAGCTCGCTGTCGTAGTCGTCCTCGACCAGCACGATGCCGCGCTCCCGGGCCAGCGCCACCAGGCGCTGGCGTCGCTGACCGGTCATCGTGACGTTCGACGGGTAGTGGTGAGCCGGGGTCGTGACGGCCAGGGCGACGTCCAGCAGCCGCTCGTCCACGATGAGCCCGCCGTCGTCCACCTCGCCCGGCACCAGTTCGGCGCCGGCGCGCGCGAGGATGTGCCGGGCGTCCGGATACCCGGGGTTCTCGACCATGACCCGGCTGCCCTCCCCCACCAGGGCGCCGGCCACCAGGTGCAGGCCTTGCTGGGAACCGATGGTGATCAGCACGCGCTCGGGGTCCGCGGCGATCCCCCGTCCGGTCAGGATCTCCCGGCAGACGAGCCGGGTCAGCAGCGGATCGTCGACGTCGATGCCGTCCTGCAGGCTGAACCGCCGGTGTTCGCCCCGCAACGCCTCTCGCAGGGACCGCAGCCAGGCCCGGTCGGGGAACGCCTCGGAGGGCAGGTGCCCCGTGACGAACGCGTAGCGGTAGCGGTCCCAGTGCTCGGGCTTGCGGATGTGCGGCAGGTCGTCCGCGCCCGGCGGCGGTACGAGCCGTGCGAGCCAGCCGGGCGAGGCCTGCTCGGCCGGGTGCGCTCTCCTGCGCGCCGCCAGCTCCTCGTTCACCACGTGCCCGGACCGCGGCCGGGCGATGACCACCCCGTCGGTGATCAGCTCCTGGTAGGCCAGGTTCACGGTGTTGCGCGACACCCCGAGCTCGGCCGCCACCTCCCGCGACGACGGCAGCCGCCCCTCCTCGAAGCGCCCGGCGAGGATGGCCCCCTCCAGTCCGCGCCGCACCCTCCGGTACAGCGGCTCATCCTCGTCTTCTCCCAGCGGAAACAGCAGGCCCACCCGCGCCACCCTAGACGTCCGCCTGCCGGTCCACCGCCGACGAGCGCCGGGCTGTCGCGGGCGCCGGTCGTCATCCCTTTGTGGCGCCGGTGGTCAGGCCGCCGATCAGTTGGCGTTCGGCGACGGAGTAGAACGCGATCGCCGGGACCATCGCCAGCACGATGTAGGCGATGACGAGCGCGTAGTTCGTCGCGTACTGCCCCTGGAACTGCTGGATGCCGACCGGGATCGTCTGCCATTTCTGGTTCCCCAGCACCAGCAGCGGCAGCAGGAAGTTGTTCCAGCTCGTCACGATGGCGAGGACCGACACGGTGCCGAGCGCGGGCCGCGCCATCGGCAGCAGGATCCGCCAGAAGAACCCGAACCGGCCGCAGCCGTCCATGACGGCGGCCTCCTCCAGCTCGGCGGGGATCGTCCGGAAGAAGGACCGCAGGATGATCAGCGTCATCGGCAGCGCGAACGCGGCCTGCGGCAGGATCACCCCCAGCGGGTTGTCGAGCAGGCCGAACGAGCGCAGCAGGACGAACAGCGGCAGCACCGCCACCGCGGGCGGGAACATCAGGCCCGCCGCGAACAGGGTGAAGAAGAACTCGCGGCCGCGGAAGGCGTAGCGGGCGAACGCGAACGCGGCCAGCGCGGCGGCGGCCACGGTGATCAGCGTGGTGGCGGCGGCGATCAGCGCGCTGTTGCCGATCTGCCGCCAGAAGGTGCCGGACGCCAGGATGCCGGTGTAGTTCGACACCATCCACGGATGCGGGAGCCCGGCGGGGTCCGTGGTGAGGTCGCCCGTGGTCTTGAAGCCGGAGACGACGGCGTACAGCAGCGGGACGACGACGAAGGAGCCGAGCAGCCACACCAGCGCGTGCCGGGACAGGCCCCGGACGGTCCTCATCGCGCTCCTCCCGCCGAGGTGACCGCGCCCTGGAGGTCGCGGCGCAGCGCGTAGCGCTGGTAGAGCAGGGAGAAGACCATGCTGATGAGGAACATCGCCACGCTGATCGCGCTCGCGTAGCCCATCTGGTAGCGCTTGAAGCCGAACTGGAACATGGTGACGGCCATCGTCTCCGTGGAGTTGGTCGGCCCGCCGGTCGTGGTCACCCACACCAGGTCGAACAGCTGGATCGAGCCGATGACGGACAGGAACACGCTGATCCGCAGGGTGGGCGCGAGCAGCGGCAGCGTGACCGAGCGGAACCGGCGCCACGGGCCGGCGCCGTCGATGGCGGCGGCCTCCAGCACCTCCGCCGGGACGCCCTGCAGCCCGGCGAGGTAGATCATCATGTGGAAGCCGAAGTACTTCCAGGTCATGACGGCGAACAGGGTGGGCAGCGCGGTGCCGGGATCGGAGAACCAGGTGCCGGCGAGGCCGCCGACCAGCGGCAGGCCGCCGACGAGTTCGTCCGCGAGCCCGCTGCCGGGCAGGAAGATGATGCCGAACAGCACGCCGGCGATCACCTCGGACAGGATGTAGGGCGCGAAGAAGACCGCCCGGTACACCGCGCGGCCCCGCATCCGCTGGTTCAGCAGCACGGCGGCGCCGAGCGCGACCGGCAGCTGGACGGCCAGCGACAGCACGACGATCAGCAGGCCGCGCCACAGGTCGCCGCGGAACACCGGGTCGCCCGCCAGCCGCCGGTAGTTGTCCAGGCCGACGAAGTCCTCCGGGCGGCCGAAGCCGCCCCACTTGAAGAGGCTCGTGTAGAGGGCGACGGCGATCGGTATCAGGACGAACAGGAAGAAGAGCAGCAGGGCCGGCACCAGGAACCAGGTGGTGGACGCCCAGCCGCGCAGCCGCGGGCCGAGCGGCGCCCGGGCGCTCCGACCGGACGGGGTCCGGGCGGAGCGCCGCCGGTCGCCGGTCGCGGCGGGCAGCGTCAGCGGTTCGGTCATTGGCTCTTGGCCGCCTTGGTCACCTGCTGGGTGACCTGCTCGGGCGTCGCCTTGCCGCCGATGAGCGCGGCGACGCTGTCGTTGACCTGCTGCCCGACGGCCGGCGGGAACGCCTGGTCGAGGTACAGCTGGAATCCGGTGGAGGTGGCGAGCGCGCCGGCGACCTGCTTGCGGCCGGCGTCGGTGAGCGCGTTCTCGGCGCCCTTCACGACCGGCATGAAGGCGCCGGAGGAGACGAGTTCGTGCTCGTTGCCGTTGTTGATGAGGAAGGCGAGGAAGTCGACGGCCTCCTTGGGCGCGCCCTTGCCGAGGGCGTGGCCGTTGCCGCCGCCGAAGACGTCGGTGGGCGCGCCCTGCCCGCCGTCGACGGCGGGGAACGGGAACCAGCCCTCGTCGTCGCCGAGTCCCTTGCCGGAGGCGTCCTTCTCCACCGCCGGCGCCCACTGGCCCATCAGTTCCATGGCGGCCTTGCCCGCGCCGACGCTGGCCGCCTCGCCGCCGGGGGTGTCGAACCCGGCGTTCTGGAAGCCGGGCTGGAAGGGCTGAAGGTCGACGAGTTCCTTGAGGTGCCGCCCGGCGCCGACGAATCCGGGGCCGGTGAAGTCGTTGGTCTTGGCGGCCCGCTCCATCGCGGACATGCCGCCGATGCGCATCGCGAGGTAGGCCCAGTAGTACATGCCGGGCCACTTGTCCTTGCCGCCGAGCGCGATGGGGGTAATGCCGGCGGCCTTGAGCTTGCGGACGTCGTCCAGGAACTCCGCCCAGGTCTTCGGCGGCGCCTTGATGCCGGCATTCTCGAAGTGCCGCTTGTTGTACCAGAACCCGACCATGCCCATGTCGTACGGGACGGCGTAGGTCTTCCCGTCGAACTGGTACGGCTTCAGCGACACCGGGGTGACGGTGTTGAGCAGGCCGGACGCGGACGAGGTCAGGTCCTTGACGAGGCCGGCGTCGATCTGCTGCTTGAGGACGCCGCCGCCCCAGGTCACGAAGATGTCGGGGACCTTCCCGGACGCGGTGAGGGCCGTCATCTTCGCCTTGAACGCCTCGTTCTCCAGGTTGGTGAGCTTGATCGTGACGTTCGGGTGCGCCGCCTCGTAGGCCTTGGCGATCTTCGGATAGATCGACTTGGACGGCTCGGTGGTGGCGATGTCCAGCCACTCGACCGTGACCTTGCCGCCCGAACCGGAGCCGCCGTCGCCGCAGGCGGCGAGCAGCGGCGCGGCGGCGACCGCGACCGCCCCCGCGGAGACTGCGGTCAGGAACGAACGGCGCGGCAGGTGGGGGATGCCCATGGTGGTCTCCTGGAGGGGGTGGGCGGCGGCCCGAGCGGATGGCGTCCCACTCGAAACATTTCGAAAAACTTCGAGGCTCCGTTGCCGTGGAACTCTAAGAACGTGTTCCCGTCGGGTCAAGGGTCCCGTGCGCACTTGCGGCGGTTGCCCCCGCCCGCGCCCCGCCTTCGGGGCGGCGAAGTCGCGCCAGCGCGGACTAGGAGAGCGCGAAA
The DNA here is from genome assembly GCF_040675125.1 of Spirillospora sp. NPDC049652. Classification (NCBI taxonomy): domain Bacteria; kingdom Bacillati; phylum Actinomycetota; class Actinomycetes; order Streptosporangiales; family Thermomonosporaceae; genus Spirillospora; species Spirillospora sp. NPDC049652. The sequence goes on from NZ_JBFAOF010000137.1 coordinate 11,774, forward strand.
CATTGCGATACTGTTCGCAATCGTTACTCGGGGAGGAGAGCAGCGTGCCCGTGCGCACCACCGACGAGAGGCCGGATCCGCCGTCCCGGCCGACGCTGGCCGTCATCGCGGCCGAGGCGGGGGTCTCCCCCGCCACGGTGTCCAAGGTCCTCAACGGCCGCACCGAC
>NZ_JBFAOF010000138.1:0-11868 GCF_040675125.1 Spirillospora sp. NPDC049652
GGCGCCGTTCCGGCGGGCGCCGTTCCGGCGGGCGCCGTTCCGGCGGGCGCCGTACAGCGGACGCCGCTCAGCGTGACCCGTCATGCGCGGGCCACGCCGGGCGGCAGGCGGGTCACTCGGTGGAGATCGCCTTCAGGACGTCCATCCGCCCGGCGCGCCACGCCGGCCACAGCGCCGCCAGGACGCCGATCACCGCCGCCACCACCAGGTAGGTCGCCAGCGTCCCCACCGGCACCGACAGCTCCGACAGGCCCTGCTTGCGCAGCGCGTGCTGCAGCGCCGCGCCGAACGCCACCCCGATGCCGATGCCGAGCAGCGCCCCGAACACCGCGATCACCACCGACTCGGCGCGGATCATCCGGCGCAGCTGCCGCCGGCTGATCCCGATCGCCCGCAGCAGCCCGATCTCCCGGGTCCGCTCGATCACCGACAGCGCCAGCGTGTTGATCACACCGACCGCCGCGATGATCACCGACATGACCAGCAGGATCGTCAGGAACGTCACGAACCCGTCCACCTGCTTGCGCGCGTCGGCCTTCAGCGCCCCCTGGTCCTGCACCTTCACGTCCGGCCGCGCCGACAGCGCCTGCTCCAGCGCGTGCTTGGTCGCCGCGCCCGGCTTCGGCGCCGACACGATGATCACCTCGACGGACGGGTCCGCGGTGTGCGCCAGGTACGCGCCCTGCGAGATCACCCGCGCGCCGAGGAAGCCGTTCTTCGCGTACACCCCGGTCACCCGCAGCGTCTCGCTCTTGCCGTCCGGGAACAGCACCGGCACCGCCGACCCCGGCGACCACCCGTTGTGCTTCGCCGTCGCCTCGTCCACCAGCATCCCGTCGCGGCCCAGCGTCCCCGACCCCTGGACGATCTTCGCGCGGGTGCCGCTCAGCATCTCGGCGGTGTCGCCCGCCGAGTACGACACGCGCTTCCCGGCGATCTTGGCGTTGCCCGAGTACACCGCGCCCGCCGAGCTCACCCCGCCCGCGGCCCGCACCTTGGCGACCAGGTCCGTCGACAGGCCGCCCCCGCCGGTCGGCTCGATCACGTAGTCCGCGCCGAACTGCTTGTCGACCTGCGCGTCCACCGACGACCGCATCGACGAGCCGAGCACGTTCACCGCCGTGATCAGCGCCAGGCCGATCATCAGCGCGGACGCGGTCGCCGCCGTCCGGCGCGGGTTGCGCAGCGCGTTCTGCCGCGCCAGCCGGCCCGGCGTCCGCAGCAGCCGCGCGAACGGCCAGCCCAGCACCCGCACCACCGGCTTGCTGATCACCGGCGCGAGCAGCGCCACGCCGAGGAACACCGCGAACGCGCCCACCCCGACCGGCAGCGCCGGGTTCGACACGTGCCCGAACAGGCCGAGCGCCATCAGCGCCGCGCCCGCCAGCGTCAGCAGCGACCCGAGCGCCAGCCGGATCCGCATCGACCGCTGCGGCAGCGCCACGTCGTCGCGCATCGCCGCGACCGGCGGGACCTTCGCCGCGCGCCGCGCCGGGAAGTACGCCGACACGACCGTCACCACGATCCCGACCACGTACGACCAGACCACCGGGGTCGCGGTGAACGTCAGCCCGCCGCCCCCGCCGGTCGTGGACTGCAGCAGCTCCGCCAGCCCGACCCCGGCCGCCAGGCCCAGCGTCGACCCGACGAACCCGACCGCGACCGCCTCCCCGATCACCGCCCGCGTCACCTGCGACCGGGCCGCGCCGATCGCCCGCAGCAGCGCCAGCTCACGCGTCCGCTGCGCCACCAGCATCGAGAAGGTGTTGAAGATGATGAACGCGCCCACGAAGATCGAGATCAGCGCGAACACCAGCAGGAACGTCCGGAAGAAGCCCATGAACGACGCCACCGCGGACTTGTTCTCGTCCCGCAGCTTGGCGCCCGTCACGGCCTCGGCGCCGGACGGCAGCGCCTTGGCGACCCGGTCCCGCAGCGTCACCTCGTCCGGGCCCGCCGAGCCCATCCGGATCTCGCTGAAGTAGCCCGGCTTCAGCAGCAGGCTCTGCGCCGTCGGGGTGTCGAACGCGACGAACGTGGCGCCCATCATGTCGCCGATGTCGGCGGTGCCGACCAGCGTCGCCCGCCGCGGCCCCGACTTCACCAGCACCGTCACCTGGTCGCCCAGGGCGAACCCGGCCTTCTTCGCCGACGCCTTGTCCACCACGACCTCGCCGGCGGCCGCGGGGGCCCGCCCCGACACCAGCCGCGCGATGCCGTCGCCGGTCCAGTTCGTGCCGAGCTGCGGCGGGCCGTTCTGGCCCGTCCCGACGACCTTGCCGTTCCGGCCGACCAGCGCCGCGTACCCGCTGACCGTCCCCACCGGGTCCTTCACGCCCGGCACCGACCGCACTCGCGCCAGCACCGACTGCGGCACCGGCGGGCGCGCCGCGTTCTCGTCGCCCGAGTCCACCACCTTCACCGACCGGACGTCCACGGCGACGTTCTCGCCGATCCGGTTGAACAGGTCGTCGAACTTCTTGTTCATCGTGTCGGTGAACACCAGCGTCCCCGCCACGAACGCCACGCCCAGGATCACCGCGACGGCCGTCAGCACCAGCCGGATCTTGTGGGCGGCGAGGTTGCGCAGGGTCACCCGCGCCATCGGAACCGAACTCATCGCGCCGAGACCCCCGGCAGCTCGAAGCCCTTCATCCGCTCCAGCACCCGCTCGGCCGTCGGCTCCCGCATCGTGTCGACGATCTGCCCGTCGGTCAGGAACAGCACCTGGTCGGCGTACGCCGCCGCGGACGGGTCATGGGTGACCATCACGATCGTCTGCCCCATCTCCCGCACCGAGTCCCGCAGGAACCCCAGCACCTCCGCGCCGGACCGCGAGTCCAGGTTGCCGGTCGGCTCGTCCGCGAAGATGATCTCCGGGCGGGACGCCAGCGCCCGCGCGCACGCCACCCGCTGCTGCTGGCCGCCCGACAGCTCCGCCGGCCGGTGCTTCAGCCGCGGCCGCAGCCCCACCGTGTCGACCACCCGGTCCAGCCACTCCGGGTCCGGACGGCGGCCCGCGATGTCCATCGGCAGCGTGATGTTCTCCAGCGCCGTCAGCGTCGGCACCAGATTGAACGCCTGGAACACGAACCCGATCTTGTCCCGGCGCAGCCGGGTCAGCTGCTTGTCCCGCAGCGCGGTCAGCTCGGTGTCCCCGATGAACACCTCGCCGCCGGTCACCGAGTCGAGCCCCGCCATGCAGTGCATCAGCGTCGACTTGCCCGACCCCGACGGGCCCATCACCGCGGTGAACCGGCCGCGCGGGATGCCGACCGTCACCCCGTCCAGCGCGATCACGCGGGCGTCGCCCGACCCGTACACCTTGGAGATCCGCTGGGCCCGCGCGGCGAAGTCCTCCGCCCCGGGCGCGGGTGCCGCGTCGCTTGTCGAGCGGGCGGAATCAGTCACGTGAACTCCTCTTGAATCGTACGTCGTCGGCCGCCGGACCGGTCGCGGCCGGCCCGCGCGAACCGCAGGGGGGACGGACCGGTGCGAAGTGATCCGGTCCACACGAAACAGTAGGAGTTCCCGCGCCGCGGCGGATGACCCAAGGGAACGGACTTTCGACTCCACCCGAGGCAGGAGGCGCCCCCCGGCCATCGTCCGTGGGGAGTAGACACCCCCGAGACGCACCCGGGGAAAACCGATCAGGGACGCCTCAGGGCCCCCTCGGCAGGACGAAACGGACGCCCAGGTCTGCCGCCCGCTCTCGACCTCTTCCACACCCCGAAGGGCGCTCCTGGGCGGGCCACCACCCCGACCCGGCGCGGCCACTGTCGGCCGCGCAGAAAGACACCGCCCGCCGCGCCCGGGGGAGCCGCCGGCCGGGAGAACGGAGCCGCCGTCGAGCGGAGAGGCGCGCGGGGGTACCGCCAGCCGGGAGGGCCCACCACCGGCCGGGAGAACGGAAGGGCTACTGCTGGCCGGGGCGGCTCATGCCCGTCTCGTACGCGTACACCACGGCCTGCACCCGGTCCCGCAGGCCCAGCTTCGCCAGCACGTTCCCCACGTGCGTCTTCACCGTCGTCTCGCTCACCACCAGATCGGCGGCGATCTCCGCGTTCGACTGCCCCCGCGCCACATGCGACAGCACCTCGCGCTCACGCTCGGTCAGCGTGTCCAGACCCGGCGGGGGAGAGGCGTCCCGCACCGCCGGCAGCCGCGTCGCGAACCGGTCCAGCAGCCGCCGCGTCACGCTCGGCGCGACGATCGCGTCGCCCGCCGCCACGATCCGGATCGCCTGCACCAGGTCCTCCGGCGGCGAGTCCTTCAGCAGGAACCCGCTCGCACCCGCCCGCACCGCCTCGATCACGTACTCGTCCAGGTCGAACGTCGTCAGGATCAGCACCCGCGGATCGTGCGACGCCGCCCCGTCCCGGATGATCCGCCGCGTCGCCTCGATGCCGTCCACACCCGGCATCCGGATGTCCATCAGCACCACGTCCGGCAGCAGCGACCGGGTCAGCTCCACCGCCGCGGCCCCGTCACCCGCCTCGCCCACCACCGCCAGGTCGGGCTCCGCCTCCAGAATGAGCCGGAACCCCGTCCGCAGCAGCGGCTGGTCGTCCACCAGCAGCACCCGTACCGTGCTCACGCGGCCACCGTCCCGTTCATCCATGCACCCCAGATCCACCGGCCACCCTACGCGCCGTCACGCCGACAGCGGGAACCGGGCCCGCACCCCGAAACCCCCGCCGACCCGGGGCCCGATCCTCAGCTCGCCCCCGTACAGCGCCACCCTCTCGTACATCCCGACCAGACCGTGCCCTGGCTTGTCGCCGTTGTCCGCCACGATCGTCGCGGTACCGCGCCCGTCGTCCTCGATCTCCACCGTCAGGTCCTCCGCCGTGTACCGCAACCGCACCCACGCCCGCGCCTGCGGGCCCGCGTGCTTCAACGTGTTCGTCAACGCCTCCTGGATCAGCCGGAACGCCGCCACGTCCACACCCGGCGACGGCGTCCGCGCCTCACCCTCGATCCACAGCTGCACCGACAGGCCGGTCTCCCGCACATGGTCCAGCAGCTCGCCCAGATCGCCCAGCCCCGGCTGCGGGGCCAGCTCGCCCCGCGCCGCCTGCTCGTCCCGGTCGGTCCGCAGCACCCCGACGATCCGCCGCATCTCGCTCAGCGCCGTCCGCCCGACCTCCTCGATCGTGGACATCGCCTCCCGCGCGCCGCCCGGGTCGCGGTCGATGATCCGCCGCGCCGCGCCCGCCTGCACCGTCATCACGCTCACATGGTGCGCCACCACGTCGTGCAGCTCCCGCGCGATCCGGGACCGCTCCTCGACCCGCGCCGCCCGCGCGTCCGACCCCCGCGCCCGCTCCAGCCGCGCCGCCCGGTCCTCCAGCTCGGTGAAGTACGCCCGCCGCATCCGCAGGTTCCGGCCCAGCACCCACACCCCGACCAGCAGCGCGTTGTTCGTCAGGTACTCCAGCAGCGACAACCGCATCGGGAACGACAGCAGCAGCCCGTTGAACCCGGCCAGCGCCACCACACCGCCCAGCGCGCTGTGCGCCAGCGCCCGGTGCGCCGCCACGCTGTACACCGCCACCATGAACGCCACCGAGTCCGGAACCGACGGCACGTAGTCCCACGCCGACAGCAGGCACTCGCCGGCCAGCACGATCCACAGCGTCGTCAGCGGGAACAGCTGCCGCAGCACCAGCGCCGACGTCACCGCCGTCACCAGCACCGCCTGCCGCACGTCCGGCGCGGCGAACAGCCGCGCCTCCGACCCCGGCCGGTTCGTCAGGAACAGCTCCGGCAGCCCCACCGCCAGCAGCACGAGCGCCAGCACGGCGTCGGCCGACTGGGGCCGCGCCGCCAACCAGGCACGGAACGTGCGAAGACCACGGATGCGGGGTGACACGCCTTAACCCTAGGAGGTCACACCAGGTCGAAGAGCCCTCCTGAGCGGCGATCCGCACTCCTCCCCAAGAAGGAGACCCGCCGGGGGACCGGTCCACCCCCGCCCCCGGCCACGTCAGAGCACCTACTCCCCACGGCGGAGGCGCTCACGGACAGCGGGAGGCGGCGGCCCGAGGGTCAGAGGTCGTCCAGGCCCGGCGCGGGCTCCGGGACCACCACGTCCCGCCGCGCCACCGGCGCCGTCGGCAGCGGCGGCGGCGTTCCCCCGAACTCCGGGCACCGCTGCCGGTGGTCGCACCAGTCGCACAACCGCGACGGACGCGGCCGCCACTCACCCGACTCGGTGGCCCGCCGGATCGCCAGCCACAGCGCCTCCACCTTCCGCTGCGTCGCCCGCAGGTCCGCCTCGTCCGGCGCGTACCGCAGCACCTCGCCGTTCTTCAGGTACATCAGCTGCAGCAGCCGCGGCACCTCGCCCCGCAGCCGCCACAGCACCAGCGCGTAGAACTTCATCTGGAACAGCGCCCGCGCCTCGAACTCCCGCCGCGGCGCCGACCCCGTCTTGTAGTCCACGATCCGGATCTCACCCGTCGGCGCCACGTCCAGCCGGTCGATGTACCCCCGCAGCCGCAGCCCCGAATCGAGCACCGTCTCCACGAACAGCTCCCGCTCGGCCGGCTCCAGCCGCCGCGGATCCTCCAGCGAGAAGTACGACTCGACCATCCGCCGCGCCTCCGCCAGCCAGCCCTCCCGCTCGGCGTCGCCCGCCGCGTCCGCCTCGAACAGCGCCGCCAGCTCGGGCTCCTCCGCGCACAGCCGCTCCCACTCGGGGCCCAGCAGCTCCAGCGCCGCCACCGGGGTGCGGCCCGCGCTCGGCAGGTCGTACAGCCGCTCCAGCACCGCGTGCACCAGCGTGCCCCGCACCGCCGCCGGGCTCGGCTTCTCCGGGATCCGGTCGATCACCCGGAACCGGTACAGCAGCGGGCAGGTCATGAAGTCGCCCGCCCGCGACGGCGACAGCGACCCGGTCACCGCCGGATCGACCGCCCCCGCCGGCCCACCCGGCACCGCCTCCGGCCCGCCCGGCACGGTGCCCGGCGCGGCCTCCGGAGCGCCCGGCGCGGCCTCCGGAGCGCCCGGTACCGCGCCCGGTGCGGCCTCCGGTGCGGGCCCGGCGGCGGCCTCCGCACCCGGCTCCGCACCCGGCTCCACAGCCGTCCCCGCAGCCGCGTCCGCCGCCCTGGTCGTCCCGTCCCCGGCCCCGGTCCTCGTCATGTCCAGCAAGGGTAGGCGACCCCGCCGACGAAATCCCGCACCGCCCACCAGCGCGGAACCCCCGCTCCGGGGCCGTAGCATCGACAACGTGACAGACAGCGCACCCGTGACCGACGGCGGCAGCGGCCCCACCGGCTCCGGACCGACCGGAGAGCCCGACGGCCGCCCCACCCGCGACGCCACCGGCGCGCCGTCCGGCGCCCCTACCCCCGGCCCCGCCGGGCCTTCGGGGCCCTCCGGCCCACCCGAACCCGCCGGCGCCTCCGGGCCCGCCAGCGCCCCCGGAACGCCCGACGGCGACCCCAAGGACGGCCCGCCCGGCTCCCGACCGCCCGGCATCCCCATGGGCCGCCCCTTCGGCGTCCCCGTCTACGTCTCACCCAGCTGGTTCCCTATCGCGCTGCTCGTCACCGTCATGTTCGAAGGCCAGGTCAACGACGCCGTCGGACGCCCCGCCAGCTACCTCGTCGCCTTCACCTACGCCCTGCTGCTCTACGGCTCGGTGTTCGTCCACGAACTCAGCCACGCCGTCACCGCCCGCAGCCTCGGCCTGCCCGTCCGCTCCGTCACCCTCAACATCCTCGGCGGCGAGACCTCCATCGCCCGCGAGGCCCCCACCCCCGGCCGCGAGTTCCTCATCGCCTTCGCCGGCCCCCTGGTCAACTTCGTCCTCGCCGCCCTCGGCCTCGCCGCCCACTTCCTGCTACCCCTCCCACCCGTCGCCGTCCTGCTCGTCGACGCCCTCACCATCGCCAACCTCCTCGTCGGCGCGTTCAACCTGCTCCCCGGACTGCCCCTGGACGGCGGACGCCTCGTCCGCGCCGCCGTCTGGAAGATCACCGGGCACGCCCGCAGCGGCGCCGTCGCCGCCGCCTGGATCGGCCGCGCCGTCGCCGCCGGCTGCCTGCTCACCGGCGTCTGGCTCGCCTCCCTGCCCGGCCGCGGCTTCGGCTGGCTCGCCCTGCTCTGGTCCGCCATGGTCGCCTCCACCATCTGGATCGGCGCCACCCACGCCCTGCGCGCCGAACGCGTCCGCGACCGCATCCCCCTGCTGTCGGCCCGCCGCCTCGCCCGCCGCGCCACCCTCGTCACCGCCGACACCCCCCTCGCCGAGGCCGTCCGCCGCGCCCAGCAGGCCCAGGCCGGCGCGCTGGTCGTCACCGACCACGACGGCCGCCCCCTCGGCCTGGTCAGCGAGAAGGCCGTCACCGCCACCCCCGAGCAGCGCCGCCCCTGGATCACCGTCGGCGACCTGTCCCGCGGCCTCGAACCCGACCTCGCCCTGCCCGCCGACCTCGCCGGCGAAGCCCTCATCGACGCCCTGCGCCGCGCGCCCGCCACCGAGTACCTCCTGCTGGACCCCGACGGCGGCGTCTACGGCGTCCTCGCCATCTCCGACGTCGACCGCGCCTTCGCCGGCATCTGAACCACCGCAGGACCGGCATCCGAACGTCCGCCCGACCGGCATCCGGACCACCGCCCGACCGGCATCCGGACCACGCGCCAGAGCGGTCCCGGAAGCCCGCTAGCCTTGACACCCATGAGCGAACCGACGCCGCCGGCCTCCGGCGACACCAGCACCACCCCCGCGCAGGCCCCGGCGACCGGCCGGATCCCGCACGGCCCCTTCCGCCCCGGCGACCAGGTTCAGCTCACCGACCCCAAGGGCCGCATCAACACCATCACCCTGCAGCCCGGCAAGCAGTACCACTCCCACAAGGGCAGCATCGAGCACGACACCGTCATCGGCAGCCACGAAGGCACCGTCTTCCGCTCCAGCGGCGGCACCGAGTACCTCGCCTTCCGCCCCCTGCTGTCCGACTTCGCCGTCCGCATGCCCCGCGGCGCCGCCGTCGTCTACCCCAAGGACGCCGCCCAGATCGTCGCCCAGGCCGACATCTTCCCCGGCGCCCGCGTCATCGAGGCCGGCGCCGGCTCCGGCGCCCTCACCTGCTTCCTGCTCCGCGCCGTCGGCGAACACGGCGTCGTCTCCTCCTACGAGCGCCGCCCCGACTTCGCCGACATCGCCCGAGCCAACGTCGAGAAGTTCTTCGGCGGCCCCCACCCCTCCTGGAAGCTCACCGTCGGCTCCCTCGAGGACTCCCTCACCGAGACCGAGGTCGACCGCGTCGTCCTCGACATGCTCGCCCCCTGGGAGACCGTCGACGCCGTCGCCAAGGCCCTCATCCCCGGCGGCCTCGTCTGCGCCTACATCGCCACCACCACCCAGATGTCGCGCGTCGTCGAGGAACTGCGCGGCCACGGCGCGTTCGCCGAGCCCTACGCCTTCGAGACCATGCTCCGCTCCTGGCACGTCGAGGGCCTCGCCGTCCGCCCCGACCACCGCATGGTCGGCCACACCGGCTTCCTCGTCACCGCCCGCCGCCTCGCCGACGGCGTCACCCCGCCCCTGCGCCGGCGCCGCCCCGCCAAGGGGGCCCAGCCCGACACCGCCGCCGAGGGCGCGGCCACCGCGACCCCGCCCGGCGCGATCGAACCCGCCGAGAACGGCGCGCCCGCCACGCCCGGCGACGGCGAGTCCTAGATCACAATCCGGTCACCGGCGCCCCACCCGGCGCCCGCGACCCCACCCGCCCCACCCCACCCCGCCGCAACACCCGCCGAACTCGGCAAACACCCCCACAAGCACGTCCCCACCCACCGCCCGCCGTCGCGCACCGCGACCACCCCCGCCCCGCCGCGCCCCCGCCCCCTCCGCACCGGGACGCCCCCGGCACGACACGAACACCGAATGGGCAGGTTACGGAAGCCCTCCAGATAGGTAGGGTCTCAGTAGGTCGTCGGCTCTTCGTGAGGAGGTGACGGGGCGTGGCCGCTCGTGACGAAGCTGGGGCGCGCAAGGCGCAGCACGAAAAGGAGGTAAGAGACCTCCAGACGCAGATCTCCTTCCTGGAGGAGGAGATCTCCGTGCTGCGCCGAAAGCTCGCGGAATCCCCGCGCCAAGTACGCGTACTGGAAGAACGTCTCCACGAGGCACAAGCGAACCTGGCCGCGGTGACAGGCCAGAACGAAAGACTCGTGGCGACCCTCAAGGAGGCCCGCGAACAGATCGTGGCCCTCAAGGAGGAGGTCGACCGGCTGGCACAACCGCCATCCGGATTCGGCGTCTTCCTCGAAGCCCGCGACGACGGAACCGTCGACATCTTCACCGGCGGACGCAAACTGCGCGTCAACGTCAGCCCGGCGGTGGAAGTCGACGAACTCCAACGCGGCCAGGAAGTGATGCTCAACGAGGCCCTCAACGTCGTCGAGGCCCTCGCGTTCGAAGAGCAGGGCGAAGTCGTCATGCTCAAGGAACTGTTCGACGACGGAGAACGCGCCCTCGTCATCGCGCACGCCGACGAGGAACGCGTCATCAAACTCGCCGAACCCCTCCGCGGCGTCCCACTGCGACCGGGCGACTCGCTCATGCTCGAGACCCGCAGCGGATACGCCTACGAGAAGATCCACAAGGCCGAGGTCGAAGAACTCGTCCTCGAAGAGGTCCCCGACATCTCCTACGAGGAGATCGGCGGACTCGGACCCCAGATCGAACAGATCCGCGACGCGGTCGAACTGCCCTACCTGCACGCCGACCTCTTCCGCGAACACCACCTCAGGCCCCCCAAGGGCGTCCTGCTCTACGGCCCCCCCGGATGCGGCAAGACCCTCATCGCCAAGGCCGTCGCCAACTCCCTCGCCAAGCAGGTCGCCGAGAAGACCGGCCAGGAGGGCAAGAGCTTCTTCCTCAACATCAAGGGACCCGAGCTCCTCAACAAGTACGTCGGCGAGACCGAACGCCACATCCGCCTCGTCTTCCAACGAGCCCGCGAGAAGGCGTCCGCCGGCACCCCCGTCATCGTCTTCTTCGACGAGATGGACTCCATCTTCCGCACCCGCGGATCCGGCGTCTCCTCCGACGTCGAGAACACCATCGTCCCCCAGCTCCTCAGCGAGATCGACGGCGTCGAAGGCCTCGAGAACGTCATCGTCATCGGCGCCTCCAACCGCGAGGACATGATCGACCCCGCGATCCTGCGACCCGGCCGCCTCGACGTCAAGATCAAGATCGAACGCCCCGACGCCGAAGCCGCCAAGGACATCTTCTCCAAGTACATCCTCCCCGGCCTCCCGCTCCACCCCGACGACCGCGCCGAGCACGGCGACAGCCCGGACGCCACCGTCGAGGCCATGATCCAGCGCGTCGTCGAACGGATGTACACCGAGAGCGAGGAGAACCGCTTCCTCGAGGTCACCTACGCCAACGGCGACAAGGAAGTCCTCTACTTCAAGGACTTCAACTCCGGCGCCATGATCCAGAACATCGTGGACCGGGCGAAGAAGATGGCCATCAAGCAGTTCCTCGACACCGGCCAGAAAGGCCTGCGCGTCGCCCACCTCCTCGCCGCCTGCGTCGACGAGTTCAGCGAGAACGAGGACCTGCCCAACACCACCAACCCCGACGACTGGGCCCGCATCTCCGGAAAGAAGGGCGAACGGATCGTCTACATCCGCACCCTCGTCTCCGGCAAGCAGGGCGCAGAGGCCGGACGCTCCATCGACACCGTCGCCAACACCGGCCAGTACCTCTAGCCCCGACCCCACACGCAGGCACCGGACACACCGACGGCGCGGCCCCCACCCGGGACCGCGCCGTCGGCGCGGGCCCCCCCCCCCCCCCCACCACACCCAACAGCCCCCCCCCCCCAAAAGAAAAAA
>NZ_JBFAOF010000139.1:0-11746 GCF_040675125.1 Spirillospora sp. NPDC049652
CCGAGGAGGCGCGGCGCGCGGCCGAGGACGAGGCGCGGAACGCCCGTGAGCAGGCGGCCCAGGCGCGGCGGCAGGCGGCTGAGACGGTCGCGGCGCACCAGCAGGCGAGGGACGCGGCCGAGCGCACCGCGCAGCTGGCCAAGCAGGCCGAGGCGTCGCTCGCCGATCGGCTCGAGCAGACCGCGGCGCAGTTGGGCGAGGAGCGGACGGTGCGGCAGGCGCTTCAGGAAGAACTCACCGGATGCCGCGCCGAGCTGGCGGAGGCGCGCGCCGAGACGCGCGCCGCGGTCGAGAACGCCGAACGGATCGGACGGGACGCGGCCGAGCGGGTCGCCGTCGCCGAGCAGCAGGCCGGTCAGCTCGTGGCGGCCGCCGAGCGCGCGACCTCGGCCGAGTCCGCACGCGCCGACCGGGCGGAGCAGGCCGCCGAGCAGGCGCGCGGCCTGCTGACCGTCGAGCGGCAGGCGGCCGACGAGGCACGGCGGGAACTGCTCCAGTTGGAGGCCAGGATGCAGGCGCTCACGGCGGAGCGGGACGCCGCCCGCGCCGACGCGGACCGCCTCCGGGAGCGTGCCGTCACCGCCGAGGTCCGCGCCCAGACCTTGCAGGAGCAGCTCGCGGCCCGACAGGACGCGACGCCGCAGCCGGAGTGACGGTCAGGTCCTGCCGGTCATGAGATTCGGCCCCGATCGCCAGGGCCATGACCTGTACTTCTACCGGGGTCGGGCTTAGATCAAGAAGGTTCCGGTCCGGGCGTCCGCAGGACGGCGTTGAGGGCGGCGGCCGCGTCCAGCAGTGCTCTGGAGCGCGCCGTGACGTCGGCGTCCCGGGCGGTGAGCGCGGACGCGACGTCCTCCAGGCGGCGGCCGCCGCGCAGTTCGGGCATCAGGTCGCGGAGCGGTTCGATGCGGTACCCGGCCGTCCGCAGCTGGTGGACGATCCGCGCGTCCCGCACCTGGGACGGGGTGTACCGGCGTGCTCCGGCGACGCGATCGGGCACGAGCAGCCCCTCGGCGTCCCAGTGGCGCAGCGTGGAGGGGCGGACGCATAGAGCGGCGGCGAGTTCGGAGACGGTCATCGCGTCCGAGGCGCGCACGTCGGTGACCGGTTCACCCGAGATCGCCCGGACGGCGGCCTCGGCCTCGCGCAGCGATGCCCGCTCGGCGTGGAGGCGGGCGTGCGCCGCGTCGAGCAGCGCGAGCATCCGCGCCGGTGGAGGCCGGTGGGCGGCCCGGAGGACCTCCTTGGCGTCGACCGGCCCGATCGCGGCGGCGAGCGCGCGGTAGGCCAGCGCCGACCGGACGTGGACCTCGCCGTAGCAGCGGTAGCCCGAGGGGGTGCGCGCGGCGGGCGGCAGGACGCCGTCGCGCTCCAGGTTCCGGATCTGCTGCACGGAGTAGCCCGCGCGTTCCGCGACGGCGCTGGTCCGCAGCGTCCATGAGTTGAGACTTGGCATGCCATGACTCCCGGCTCTTCCAGGGCAAGTCTCCATAAGCACTTCAATGTAACGCTTGAAGGCATGACCATGGACGACATCATCGCCTTCGTCGCCGGCCTCGAAGGCGTCCTGACGCTCCGCCCCGCACCGGGCGACGGCACGCCGGAGCTCGCGTGGGGCGACGCGTTCTTCTACTACTCCCCCGAGGGCGTCGTCCCGACGACGACCCAGCCCTTCGCGACGATGGTGACCAAGGACTATCCCGGGGACGAGGCGTCGCGCTTGGATCGTCCTGACGTGTTCCGGGTGAACATCGCCGTGGGCAAGGACGAGTTCGTCCGGCGGATCGGGCGCGCGCCTCGCCACGACCCGCTACCCGGCGAGCCCGCCCCCGGGACGAGCGACACCCTGATCGCCCATCCCGTGTACGGGGCCGCGGGCTGGGTGGCCGTGGTGAATCCCGGGCCGCGCACCGGACCGGCGGTCCGCGACCTGCTCTCCCTCGCGCACGGCCTCGCCCGCGACCGCTACGAACGCCGCGAGGGTGAAGGCCGTCAGCCCGGCCGTAGATGACAAATGTCATGGGTCGGTGATGGGCGAACTCACTGGGCCGGTCCCCGGTGCCGGAAGCACCATTGAGCCATGATGAACAAAGCAGCCGGAACCGCAAACGAAATGGACGACCAGAACCACACGACGGCTTTTCGACGGATCAAGGCCCTCGTCGGCGCGTACGCCGTCATCAGCGTCCTCACCTTCGTCGGACTCATCGCCTATCGCCATTCCTCCTCGGTCACGCAGCCGGTCTGGATCCGCATCAGCATCGTGGCCGCGAGCTCGCTGATCCTGTTCGCGCTGGCGCTGCGCGCCGGCCGCGGATCGCGGGGCGCGTTCCGGCGGCTGCGCGTCCTGTCGGCGGTCATGCTGGTCGCGATCGTGGTGATCGTCTCGTTGCCGGGCATGTTCCCGGTCTGGATGCGGATCGAGCAGAGCGTCTGCGGGCTGCTGCTGCTCGGCGTGTTCCTGGTCGCGAACGGGCGCGGCGTGCGGGCCCGGTTCGCCAAGTGACCGGCGGAGGGGGCGCGGCCCGGAAGCGGTGGTGTTAGCGTGCGGGCCATGGAAGAGGCCGTGAACGCGGCAGCGGAGAGCGGGGCGCCGGGAGGCGACCCGCTTCGCTGGGCTCTCGGCTGGCGGCGGGCGACGCTCTCCGCCGGAATGTTCGTCTACCCGGTCGTCTGCATGATCGGAGTGACGCAGTATTCGAGCGGCGCGGCGGCATTCACCGGATATGTTCTCGCGCTCGTTTTCTGCGGCCTCTACACATGGGGCGGAGTGGCGTTCGCCCGGGATTTCCGCGGTCGGCTCTGGCTCCTGCTGGCGGCGATGTTCGCCGTTTTCGTCGCCGAACTGCCGTTCGCCCGCACGATGGCCTTCTACCTCCTCGCGGTGATCGTGTCGTGGGTGGCGCTGCTGCTGCCCCGCCGCCTGCCGCTGATCCTGGGCGCGGCGGTCGCGGCCACGCTGCTGGTGCCGTGGGCGGTGCGGCCGTGGCACACCGGACCGGCCGTCCTGGAGGCGGTGATGGTGCTGTTCACGGTGCTGGTCGTGCGCGGCTACGCCGAGCTCGCCCGCGCGAACCGGGCGCTGGTGGAGGCCCGCACCGAGGTCGCGCGGCTGGCGTCGGAGGCCGAGCGGAACCGGATCGCGCGCGACCTGCACGACCTGCTCGGCCACTCCCTCACCGCCATCACGGTCAAGAGCAACCTCGCCCGCCGCCTGGCCGGGGCCGACGCGGACCGCGCGGCGGCGGAGATCGCCGAGGTGGAGCGGCTGTCCCGGCAGGCGCTCGGCGAGGTGCGCGCCGCGGTGTCCGGCTACCACGAGGTGACGCTGCCGGGTGAGCTGGCGCGCGGCCGGGAGATGCTGCGCGCCGCGGGCGTCACCGCGGACCTGCCGTCCGCCGTGGACGTCGTCGACCCCGCCTGCCGGGAGCTGTTCGGCTGGGTCGTCCGGGAGGGGGTGACCAACGTGGTGCGGCACGCGCGCGCGACCCGCTGTACGGTCACCCTGTCGGCGGCGGAGGTGGAGATCGTGGACGACGGTGTGGGGAGCTCGTCCGGCCCGGGCAACGGGCTGACCGGCCTGCGCGAGCGGGTCGCGGCGGCGGGTGGCGTGGTGCAGTCCGGGCCCGCGGGCGCGCGCGGCTGGCGGTTGCGGGTGGTCGTCGGCGAGGCCGCGTCCACCGGGCCGGGCGCCGCGTCATGACGATCCGGCTGCTGCTCGCCGACGACCAGGAACTGATCCGGACGGCGCTCGCGGCGCTACTGGACCTTGAGGACGACTTCGAGGTCGTCGCGCAGGTCGGACGCGGGGACGAGGTGGTCGCGGCGGCGGAGCGGGAGCGTCCGGACGTGGCGCTGCTGGACGTCGAGATGCCCGGTTTGGACGGCCTGGCCGCCGCCGCGGTGCTGACCGGGCGCGTCCCGGACTGCCGGGTCGTCATCCTCACGACGTTCGGCCGGGCCGGATACCTGCGCCGGGCGATGGAGGCGGGCGCGGTCGGCTTCGTGGTGAAGGACGCCCCGGCCGAGGCGCTCGCGGACGCCATCCGCCGGGTGGCGCGCGGCGAGCGCGTGGTGGACCCGGCGCTGGCCGCGGCGACGCTGGCGGCGGGCGCGTCGCCGCTGACCGCGCGGGAGCGGGACGTGCTGAATGCGTCGCGCTCCGGTGCGAGCGTCGCCGAGATCGCGCGCAAGCTGTTCCTGTCGGAGGGGACCGTCCGCAACTACCTGTCGGCGGCGATAGCGAAGACCGGCGCGCAGAACCGGATGGAGGCGTTGCGCCTCGCCGACGACCGCGGTTGGCTCTGACCTCGCGCCCGAGCATGCGGCGCTCCCCCACGGAAACGCGTCCCACCGCACGTGCTCGGCGCGGGAGCCGGGTCCGCGGCTCCCGCGACGGACGTGGTGGTGGTCAGACCCAGGGGGCGAGCGGGTACCAGAAGTCCTCGAAGACCGACGGAAGGCGGACGTCCCAGTAGAGGAGGAGGAAGACGCCCGAGGCGATGAAGCCGACCGTGGTGATCGCGGCGGACCTGCGGGGCGAGGCGGCCAGCCACAGGCCGACACGGCCGCCGGTCAGCAGGGCGATCACGATCAGGAGCACCGCCATGATGGCGATGTTGCCCAGGGACTGCAGGGCGAACGCGGCGGCGCCGTACAGCGGGTTGTGGCTCTCGGCGGCGTCCCGGAACAGCTGCCGGAACAGCGGGAAGGGCCGTCCGATCAGGAACCCGCCGATGAGGGCGCCCATGACGATCAGCCGCGCACCGGGAAGGCGAGCCTCCAGCGGCGCCAGCGGGTCCTTGATCACCCCGGCCGAGGCGAGACCGAGCACGATCATGACCAGGCCGATCACGCCGAAGACGACCATCGCCTGGACCAGCCGCGGCGGGATCCCGCCGCCGCCGGCCGCCGCCCGGAACTGGGGCATCCCGGTGCCGACGACCGCGACGACGGCCCCGTACAGCGCCGAGACCGGGATCATTCCGGCCGCGAGCAGGACGAGCGGCCGGAACGTCCCCCGGACCCGGTCGCCCGCCGTCGCCCTCCCCTCGGCCATGGTCGGGGTGAGCGCGCTGAACGCGGCGATGTTGCAGGCCGTGAAGGTGCCTGCCACCCCGGAGACCAGGGCGAACAGGACGCCGGCGGCCATGCCGGTGATGGGGGTCGCCTTCGCGTCGTGGCCGAGCAGCGTGTTGGCGACGTTGTCGCCGATGGTCTGATCGACGAACTCCGCGGACCAGACCACCGTGAGCACGAACCCGATCAGGGCGCCGAGCGCGATGACCAGCGTTCGTTGCCGCGGTGTGTCCTCCCGCGTCACGGAGGAGTTCTCAGCGACCTGGGTCATGACGTGACTCCTGACCTTGAGCGACGATTGCCGCCGTCAGGCTGACACCGGCACCGCCCCTCCTCTTCTTCGAAATTGCGGATTTCCCGTCCGTCCGGGAAAGCGCACTTCACGAGATGCGACCGGTAACGGCCGCACTTTCAAGGGCCGAGCCGGGGTGGCGAGCGTGGCCGCGGGACGGGGCCGGACCGGCGCGCCTCGCGCTCATCGGCGCGCCGTCCGGCTCCTCGTCGGGGGCGCCCTCCCGCCGGTTCCGGGAATCGGGATCGGCGCCGCGCACCGGTTCTCGCCGTCCACCGTCCCGTCAATGGGGCCATATCACGAGTTCCGTGCCGGGAACGGCGGTATCTTCCTCACGGCGCACCCGAGGCCGCTGATTCGATTTGTCGTGAAGAATGGATGACGCTCGGTAGCGGCGGTGTCGGATACCGGTCCGTCCGAGGGTCGCTGCGGTCGGTGACCGGGGCCCGCACTCGACGGTTAACTTATGTTAAATCCACCTCATTCCGGGGCGACCGGGGATTGCGGACAGGGATGCCTCCTGACATGCTGGGCGGGCGACCGGGCGGCGTGGACGGGATGTCCTGCGAAGATTTCCGTCACCGGTCACCGGCATTTCCGTTGGATTCTCCAATCACCAGGAGGGCCGTTGGACGCCACCGTGCACGAACTCGCGGAGGACCATTTCACGCCGCGCGACGTCCCGGACTTCGGGCTCCCGGAGGCCGTCTACGGGCAGGCCCTGGACAACCTGGTGCAGGCCAACGTGGACGTGATCGTCCACACCGGCGGCGACCGGATCCTCCTCGGCTACCGCAAGGACCTGCCGCTGCGTGACATGTTCTGGGTGTTCGGCGGTCGGATGAAGGTCGGCGAGACGCTCGCCGACGCCGGGGCGCGGGCCGTGCGCCGCGAACTCGGCCTGGACGCCGACCGCGGCCGGCTGCTTTTCGCGAACATCTACAACGTGATGTGGGGGCGGCGCAGCGCCCCACCGGAGGCCAACGGCTTCCAGACCCTGCTCACCCTGATGACGTACGAGTGCACCGCCGAAGAGGCCGAGTCGGTCACCGCCGCCGACAACACCCACCAGTCGGTGCGCTGGTACCCGGTCGCAGAAATTCGGAACCTCCACACTTCCGGATCGCCGCTGATTCATCCTTTCCTTCCCACCGTGCTGAAGAACGCCGGATTGTTTTGAGCGACCCGCGTCCGGCGCCCCGCGTTCCCGCGTGACCCGATCGGCAGGAGTCATCGAACTTCTGGAGTGAAGCGTGAACTGTCGTTCTTGCCATGCCGCCGAACCGACCGAAGTCCTCGATCTCGGAAAGCAGTATCTGAGCGATTTCCGGGAGGACGCGAGCCGCCCGCCCCGATGGCCGCTGACGCTGGTGCTGTGCCGGTCCTGCGGGCTGCTGCAACTGCGGGAGACCACGCCCCGCGAGCTGATGTACCACGACCGGTACGGGTTCCGGTCCGGGGTCAACGAGGCGATCCGCGCGGACCTGCGCTCGCTCGTGGAGCACGCCCTGAAGGCCCGTCCGGACGCGCGGCGGTGGCTGGACATCGCCTGCAACGACGGGACGCTGCTGTCGTTCGTCCCGAAGGAGATCCGCCGGGTGGGCGTGGACCCGGTGCCGACGTTCGAGCCCGAGTCGCGCGTCCACGCCGACCGGATCGTCGTGGACTTCTTCGACCCGGGCCGGTTCACCGCGGACGGCCCGGACGGCGCGCCGTTCGACGTGGTCACCTGCAGCTCGATGTTCTACGACCTGGACGACCCGAACGGGTTCGTCGCGGGCGTCGCCGAGGTCCTCGCGCCGGACGGCGTGTGGGCGATCCAGCAGAACTACGCGCTGACCATGCTGGAGCTCGGCGCGGTCGACAACGTGTGCCACGAGCACATCACCTACTGGTCGCTGGCCGCGCTGGAGCGCCTGCTGGAACGGCACGGGCTGGAGGTCAACGACGTCCTGCTGACGGAGGTGAACGGCGGCTCGTTCCGGACGCTGGTGTCGCGGCGCGGGACGCGGCCGGTCGAGCCGTCGGTGGCCGTCCAGCGGGAGCGGGAGGCGCGCGCGGAGCTGGACGACCCCGAGACCTGGCGGCGGTTCGCCGCACGCGCGCGGACCGCGTTCGAGGACCTGCGCCGGCTCGTCGACGAGATCAACGCGTCCGGGCAGCGCTGCTACATCTACGGCGCGAGCACCCGCGGCGGGACGATCTGGCAGGCCGCCGGGCTGACCGTCCGGGACCTGCCGTTCGCGGTGGAGCGGCAGGCCGCCAAGATCGGCCGCACCATCGCCTCGATCGGCGTGCCGATCATCTCCGAGGAGCGGGCGCGCGCCGACCATCCGGAGTACATGCTGGTCGCGCCGTGGTTCTTCCGGGAGGTGTTCATCGAGCGGGAACGCGAGTACCTGCGCGCCGGCGGAAAACTGATCTTCCCGCTGCCGGACCTGGAGATCGTGGGCGGCTGAGCCACGCCAGGGGCGGGTCCGTGCCGGGAGCCCGTGTCTGGAGCCCGTGCCGGGAGCCCGTGCCGGAAGTCCGTACCGAGGAGTCGCAGTGCCACGTGCGTTGATCACGGGGATCACCGGCCAGGACGGCCGGTACCTCGCCGAGTTCCTCGCCGCCCGGGGGTACGAGGTGTTCGGCCTGGTCCGGGGGCAGAACAATCCCGGGGCCCGGCCGGTGCTGGACGCCGTCCCGTCGGCCCGGCTGCTCAGCGGCGACCTGCGGGACCTGCCGAGCCTGGTCGGCGCGCTGGACGCCGCGCGGCCCGACGAGGTCTACAACCTGGCCGCGATCAGCTTCGTCGGGATGTCGTGGCGGCAGGCGGAGCTGACCAGCGAGACCACCGGGCTGGGCGTGCTGCGCCTGCTGGAGGCGCTGCGGATCCACACCCGCGGCGACCTGGCGCGCGTGCGGTTCTACCAGGCGTCCAGTTCGGAGATGTTCGGCAAGGTCCGGGAGGTGCCGCAGAACGAGACCACCCCGTTCCACCCCCGGTCGCCGTACGGGGCGGCGAAGGCGTTCGGGCACTACATCACCGTCAACTACCGCGAGTCCTACGGCGCGTACGCCTGCTCGGGCATCCTGTTCAACCACGAGAGCCCGCGCCGGGGGCAGGAGTTCGTCACCCGCAAGGTCACCCGGGGGGCCGCGCGCATCGCCCTCGGCCTGCAGGACTCGATCGCGCTCGGCAACCTCGACGCGCGCCGCGACTGGGGCTTCGCCGGGGACTACGTCGAGGCGATGTGGCTGATGCTCCAGCAGGACGAGCCGCGCGACTATGTGATCGCGACGGGCGAGACGCACACCGTCCGGGACCTGCTCGACATCGCCTTCCGGCGCGTCGGCATCGACGACTGGGGGCCGCACGTGCGGCACGAGCCCCGGCTGCTGCGTCCCGCCGAGGTGGACCTGCTGGTCGGCGACTCCTCGCTCGCCCGCGAACGGCTCGGCTGGAAGCCGCGCGGCGGCTTCCACGACCTGGTCGAGATGATGGTCGACGCCGACCTGGCCGACCTGACCCGTCCCGCCCGCGACCCGGCCGCGGCGGTGCGCCCGGCCGACCGAGAGGACCCGCGATGGACCCGGTGACCGTGCCCGCGACCACGCTGACCGGAGGCGTCGCCATGCCGCGCCTCGGCCTCGGCACCTGGACGATGACCGACGCGGACGCCGCGGACGTGATCCCGCGGGCCGCCCGGCTCGGCTACCGCATGATCGACACCGCCGCGCTGTACCGGAACGAGGAGGGCGTCGGGGAGGGCGTCCGCCGCTCGGGCGTCCCGCGCGAGGAGTTCTTCGTCATCTCCAAGCTGCGCGGCCGCGACCACGGCCACGACGCGGCGTTGAAGGCGTTCGACGCGTCCCTGGCTCGGCTCGGCCTGGACTACCTCGACCTGTACCTCATCCACTGGCCGATGCCCCGGCGCGGTCTGTACGTCGAGACCTGGCGCGCGTTCGACCGGCTCCTCGCCGACGGGCGCGTCCGCGCGATCGGCGTCTCCAACTTCACTCCCGCGCACATCGACCGCATCGTCGCCGAGGTGGGGACGCCGCCCGCGGTGAACCAGATCCAGCTGAACCCGAGGATCGGCCAGAAGGCGTCCCGTGCGTACGCCCGAGAGCACGGGATCGCCGTGCAGTCGTGGCAGCCGTTGAACGCCGACGGCCGGATGCTGGACGAGCCGGTGGTGCGCGACATCGCCGCCCGGCACGGCCGGACCCCGGCGCAGATCGTGCTGCGCTGGCACGTGGAACTCGGCCTCGTCCCGCTGCCGAAGTCGCTGGCTCCGGAACGCCTGGCCTCCAACATCGACGTGTTCGGCTTCCAGCTCACCCCGGAGGAGATCGAGGCCCTGTCGGCGTTCGACGGCACCCAGGAGCCCGACGACCCGGAAACCACGGAGATCGACTGATCGCGTCGCCCTCACCCGGCGCGCGGGCCTTTCAGGTGCTGGTGACGGCGGCCAGGGAGGCTCGGATGAGGTTCTGGGTTCGCGTGCTCAGGGTGGTGTAGTCGGCGCCGCTCTCCAAAGCGGTGGTCGCCGCGTTGACCAGGCCCTGGAGGAGGGCGGCGGTCTGCTCGGGGTCGTCGTCGCCGAGCTCGGCCAGCGCCAGGACGAGCGGTTCGAGGATTCCGCGGTGGGCCTCGGCGGCGTTCTGGCGCAGGGCCGCGCGGTCGCGTCCGGCGGCCAGGGCGCGCGCGATGCGGTGCTCGCCGTCCCGGACGAGTTCCAGTTGGGCGAGGGCGTGCGCGGTGATCCTGTCGGCGGGCGCGTCGGCGGCGGCCATGCGCGCGGTGATGTGGGCCGTCCAGCGCGGGGTGGCGTCGGCGACGACCGCGGCGAACAGCGCGGCGCTGTCGGGGAAGTACCGGTAGACGCTGTTGCGGGCCAGTCCGGCGCGCTCGGCGACGGCCCCGAAGGTGACCCGGTCGGCGTCGCCGCCCTCCCCCAGCAGCTCGCGCGCCGCCTGGACCAGCGCCCGGCGCTGCTGCTCCCGGTGGTCGGCGACCGTGGCGGCGGAGATCTTCGGCACGTCCTCATCGTAGTCGCCGAGGTTGCGGACACACTGTCGCGATCCGGTAGGTTAGCGACACTGCGTCTCTAAGTTGGGGGTTCCGTTGTTCCTCGCCCTGCGCGAAATCCGCGCGGCACGTGGCCGCTTCCTGTTGATGGGCCTGGTGGTGATGCTGGTCGCCGCCCTGGTCGGGATCGTGTCCGGATTCACCACCGGGCTGGGGAACGACACCGTCTCCGCCCTGCGGGCGCTCCCCGCGACGCACGTCGCGTTCGCGACCGGCGCCAAGTCCGACCAGTTCAACCGCAGTCTCGTGGACGAGGCCACGGTCGCCCGCTGGCGGCAGCGCCCCGGCGTCGAGGCCACGCCGCTCGGCGTCACGATCGCGCGCGGGACGACCGACCGCGGCGCGGAGATCGACATGGCCGCGTTCGGCGTCGAGCCCGGAACGTTCGCCGCTCCCCCGGCCCGCCGCGGCACCGGCCTGGACGCCGCCCGCCCCGGGCTGGTGGTCTCCGGGAAACTCGCGTCCGACGGTGTGCGCGTCGGCGACACGGTCACCGTCGACCGCCTCGGCCTGAAGCTGCCGGTCACGGGGATCACCGACGACGTGTCCTACGGCCACGTCCCCGCCGTGTACATGCCGCTGGACACCTGGCGCGCGATCCGCTTCGGCGTGCCCGGCGCGCGCACCGCACCCGGCGAACTGCCCCGGGAGGCGTCCGGTGTCGCGCTCCGCGCCGGGGCGGGCGCCGACCTGCCCGCCGCCGACCGCGCGCTGGGCACGCTGACGCTGCCCATGTCCAAGGTGCTGGAGGCCGCTCCCGGCTACCAGGGCGAGCGCGTCACCATGACCTCCATCCAGGTGTTCCTGTACCTGATCGCCCCGCTGGTGGTGGGCGCGTTCTTCGCGGTCTGGACCGTCCAGCGCGCCCCCGAACTGGCCCTGCTGCGCGCGATCGGCGCGTCCCGCCGCCGTCTGCTGTCGTACACCGTCCTTCAGGCGGCGCTGGTCGTCGTGGCCGGGACCGTCGCCGGCGGCGCGCTCGCCCTCGCGACCGGGCTGCTGCTCGGCGCGGCCGTACCGTTCAGCCTGCCCGCCGGGACGCTCGCCGCCACGCTCGCCGCCGTCGCCCTCGTCGGCCTGGCGGGCACCTGCCTGACGCTCCGCCGCGTCACCACCCCCGACCCGCTCACGATGCTCGGAGCCGCCCGATGAGCCTGTCCCTGTCCGCCGTCACCGTCACCCGCGGGCACGGCCAGACCCTCACCCCCGTCCTGCGCGACTTCACCGCGACGTTCGCCACCGGCCGGGTCACCGCGCTGGTGGGCCCGTCCGGCTCCGGCAAGTCCACGCTGCTG
>NZ_JBFAOF010000140.1:0-11742 GCF_040675125.1 Spirillospora sp. NPDC049652
CGGTCGAGGCGATGCGCGGCCGCATCAAGCAGGCGCTCGACATGGCCACCGAGAGCGAGCGCTCCCTGCGGCAGCAGGCCGCCGAGCTGGACGCCCAGACCATGGAGCTGCGCCGCTCCAACGCCGAACTCGAGCAGTTCGCCTACGTCGCCAGCCACGACCTGCAGGAACCCCTGCGCAAGGTCGCCTCGTTCACCCAGATGCTGGAACGCCGCTACGCCGACCAGCTCGACGACCGCGCCCGCCAGTACATCGGCTTCGCCGTCGACGGCGCCAAGCGCATGCAGGTGCTGATCAACGACCTGCTCACCTTCTCCCGCGTCGGACGCCTGAACCAGCAGCAGCAGACGCTCGGGCTGGACGAGCCGCTGGAGCGGGCGCTGGGCAACCTCGACGAGGCCATCACCTCCGCCGACGCGCACGTCGAGGTCCCCGACGACCTCCCGCGGGTCGACGGCGACCCCACGCTGCTGGCCATGCTGTGGCAGAACCTCATCGGCAACGCCGTGAAGTTCCGCTCTCCCGACCGCGCCCCGCGGGTGAGCATCACCTGCGAGCGCGAGGACGACCACTGGCACCTGACCGTCACCGACAACGGCATCGGCATCCCCGCCGAGTACCAGGACAAGATCTTCGTCATCTTCCAGCGGCTGCACGGCCGGGACGCCTACACCGGCACCGGCATCGGCCTGGCCCTGTGCAAGAAGATCGTGGAGTTCCACGGCGGCCGCATCTGGCTCGACCCCGAGTACGAGCCGGGCGCCCGCTTCCACTTCACCCTCCCGGCCCTCGAAGAGCCCGCCCCCGACCCGGAAGCCGCCGAAGCCCCGGACGCCGAGCAGGCCGACGCGGAGCAGGCGGGCTCGGAGCAGACGGACGCCGAGCAGACGGACGCCGCCAAGGTGGACGCCGTCAAGGCGGACGCCGACGAGCCGGACACCGCTCAGACCGACGCGGAGCAGGCGGACCCGGAGCAGGCGGACGCCCAGCAGCAGGACGCCGAGCGGCAGGGCGCTGAGCGGCAGGAAACGGAGCGGCGGGCCGCTTCCGCCCCGCCCGCCGATCCTCCCGCCGGCCCCGCGACAACAGCGGCCGGTCCGTCCGGTGAAACGCCCTCAACCTCGACCGACCCGCAGGGAGCAAGTTCGTGACCACCTCCGCCCAGCCCATCACCGTCCTGCTGGTCGAGGACGACCCGGGCGACGAGCTGATGACCCGTGAGGCGTTCGAGTACAACAAGGTCGGCAACACCCTGCACGTCGTCCGCGACGGCGCCGAGGCGCTCGACTTCCTCTACCGGCGCGGCGACCACGCCGAGGCGCCCCGCCCCGACCTGGTCCTGCTGGACCTCAACCTGCCCAAGCGCGACGGCCGGGAAGTCCTGGAGGAGATCAAGTCCGACCCCGAGCTGGCCGCGATCCCCGTCGTCGTGCTGACCACCTCCTCCGCCGAGGAGGACATCCTGCGCAGCTACAAGCTGCACGCCAACGCCTACGTGACCAAGCCGGTCGACTTCGACCAGTTCATCGCCGCGATCCGCCAGATCGACGACTTCTTCGTCACCGTGGTCCGCCTGCCCACCCACCGCTGACCGGAGAACGCGCGGTCGCTCAGGCCACGCCCCTGTCGCCGCTCCGGCGAAGAGGCGCCACGGCGCAAGCCGCGCACCGCTGCGGGCGTTTCCGACGCGATGACGGCGGCCGTTGCTCCCTACCTTGACGGGGTGGGGTATCGGCCGCATGCTGAGTCCGCCGTTGATCTCGCGCTCCCGCAGCCATCGCGGCCCTATCGAAGGAGTGGCTCGATGAGCCGGAACCCTCGTTGGCGACGCCGCGCAACCGTGTTGTCCGGAACCGTCCTCCTCGCGGCCTCACTCGTCCCCGCCTCAGCCATCGCGAGCCGAGCGGACGCGACCTCCGCGAACGGGGAGTCACTGAACGACGCAGTGACCGCCCGACTGCTGGGGACCACGCGCCAGATCAGACCCGAACTGGCCTCCGCCGACCGCGCTGACGCCGCCGTCGATGTCAGGCGGAAACGGAACGGATGGGCGTTCGGGACGGCCGTCGTGCGCGCACCACGTGTCGAGGGCGTCTACCCCGAAGGGCATCTCTTCCTCGCCCGCCACAAGGGCGACGCGTGGCAGGTCGCGCTGGACAGCGACACCGGCTTCGCCGTGCTGGCCGACGCGGCACCGATGATGTCGGCGGCCGAGCGGCATACGTTCGGTGCCGCTGCGGCGGTCCGACCGTCCGGAAACCAGCTCACGGCCGCGGCGGACTACCGGACCGGGATGCGACTGCCGTTCGCGCTCGGTCAGGACTGGATCCTGCGGGGCGGCCCGCACGGCTTCGCGGGCACGGACACGCCCTACACGGCGATCGACCTCAAGGGCGGCGACCAGCGGGTGCTCGCCGCGGCCGCCGGCACCGCGTACACCATCTGCTCCAGCGGCAAAGGCTGGATCCGGGTCTACCATCCGCCGCTCTACAGCGGCGGCCCGCGCCTCGCGACCGACTACTACCACCTGGTCGGCAATCCGGCCTTCAACGGCCAGCACGTCGACGAGGGCGCGTTCCTCGGCAACACCGGCACCGATACCAGTTGCGGCGGCGAGGCCAGCAGCCGGCACGTCCACTTCTCGCTCGGCACCTACGGCACCAGCCCCGACCCGCCCGGCGACCGCACCAAGATCGCCATCGCCGGGCACGCCTTCGGCGGCTGGGTGATCAGGAGCGGCTCCGCGGCGTACGAGGGCTACGCGCTGCACGGCTCGGCCAAGTGCACGGCGAACGGCGACGGCGGCGCGACGTGCATGCACAACTACGGCAAACTCGGCCTCAGCCAGGGCGTCGTCGACGCGAACGGCGGCTCGTCGGTGCAGAGGCGCACCGGGCCCGGGGACGGATACGCGAGCGCGGGAACCGTCGCCGACGGCACCACGGTCACTGTGAGCTGCACTGGTACCGGCACCTCCCACACCGGCCGATGGGGCGCCACCACGCTCTGGGACCGCCTCTCCGACGGCACCTGGATGCCCGACGCCTTCCTCTACACCGGCGTCAACGGACCCATCAAGCCGGCCTGCTGACCCCCGTACACCCCGGCGGCTCACCTGCGACCGAGCCGCCGGGCCCCCGGGTCACTCCCGAGAACCGCACCCCCGGCGCTCTTGAACCCCACTCTGATCCATGTGCGCGGTGATGGTCGTGCGGCGCGAACGGAAGTGAAGGTCAGAAGCCCGGCGCAAGTGGTAACACTGTGTGACGCTGATATTCCTGACGACGCCCCCGCGGCCCGAAACAGCTCCGGCTTTCCCGGGTCGTGCCTGCTCAGAGGGGTGGCGACCGACCTCCGGACGGCTCGCCGCCAGAGGTCGCCGGTTTGGGGGTGTGCGGGGAGTTGGGTAGCGTGCGGTGATCGAGTGGTGATGTTGCGGGTTTGCGGGGTCTCATGGGGTGTTGTGGTAGCGTGCCGCCAATCTTCGGCCAGGGCGGGAGGACGGCGTGGTGAACCGTGAGTCCGCCCCCAGGCGTGGACGGGTTCTCGGGGTCGGATTGGCGCTGGCCCTGACCGCGCTGGCGATGCCGACGTCCGGGATGGCGTCGGCCGCCCCCAGCGCCCCGAAGGACGAGAAGGCCGAGTTCGCCAAGCTGAAGAAGCGGGCCGACGCCCTCGCCAAGGAGTACCGGGGTGAGCTGGTCTCCCTGGACGAGGAGAAGAAGGCCGCGCAGAAGGCGGGGACGAACGCCGACCGGCTGTCGCGGCAGTACGAGGTCGCGCGGAGCGCGGTCGGACGGCTCGCCGCCTCCTCCTACATGTCCGGGCAGCTCGACACCGTGCCGATGGTGACGGCCGCGGACACCGACCAGGCCGTCCACGACGCGGCGGTCGTCGAGCACCTGGCGCGCAACAACGGCCGGAAGCTCGACAACCTGCGGACCCTGACGGACCAGGCGAATCAGGCGCGCGCGGACGCGAAGGGCAAGCTCGCGGAGGTCCGCAAGGAGATCGACGACCTGGAGGGGCAGCGCGCCCGGGTGCGCAAGCTGCTCGCCAAGTACAAGCCGGAGAAGCCCGTCCCCTCCGGGAAGCCGGACGGCGCCGGCGGCGGCACCAAGTCGCCCATCATGGGCAACACCATGACCCCCCGGATGCGGGCGGTCATGCAGGAGATCGACTCCAAGTTCGGCCCGTTCCCCGCGATCGGCTGCGCCCGGCCCGGCGATCCGCAGGACCACGGGTCCGGCACCGCCTGCGACTTCATGGAGAACGCGAACGGGCAGATGCCCAGCGCGTCCGCGCAGGCGCACGGCGACCAGGTCGCCCAGTACGTCATCTCCAACGCCTCGCGCCTGGGCATCAAGTACGTCATCTGGAAGCAGCGCATCTACGACATGCGCGGCGGCAGCGGCTGGAAGCAGATGGAAGACCGCGGCAGCATCACCCAGAACCACTTCGACCACGTCCACGTCTCGGTCCTATAATCCGCCGGTGACCGACATCCTCCGCCTCGACCTCCACGACCCGGCGGTGCTGGCGGAGGTATGGGGGATCCAGCGCGCCGCCTATGCCGTGGAAGCAGAGCTGATCGGCTCCCACGACATCCCACCCCTCCGTGAAACCCTGACTGACCTGCGAGAATGCGGGGAGCATTTCCTCGGCGCCCAGGACGACGGCAAGCTGCTCGGAGCGGTCTCCTGGACCGTCCTCGATGACGGAACGGTCGATATCTGCCGACTCGTCGTCCACCCGTCGGCGCACAGACGCGGCCTCGCCACCGCCCTCCTCGACGCCCTGGACGCCGAGGTCCCCGCCTCCCGGACGGTCGTGTCCACCGGCACCGCCAACCACCCGGCCCTCGCCCTCTACCAAGCCCGAGGCTTCAAGCCCATAGCCCACCGAACGGTAACCGGCGGCCTGAGCATCACCCACCTGGAACGCCGCACCTCACCCACGTAGGGACGGAGGGCTGGTCGGATCAGCTTGCGCGCGGTGGGCGGGGGCGGTGACCGCTCAGCCAGAATCCGCCCTGCTCCCAGTAGCCGGGGCCGGGGCCCAGGGGCGTAGTGCCGCTGCTGAGCATCGCGTGCAGCGTCTCCCGCTCCTCGCGGTAGGGCTCGTGCGTGTCCCACCACTGCCAGGACTGATCGTCGTGGTCGGTCTCGAAGGAGTGTGCGCCCCAGTGGTCCTCGAACCACAGGCAGAACACTTCGTCCGTCTCACCCTCGGGGGGCGGAATCTCGGCCGGGCAGAGGGGACGCAGTTCCAGCACCGGCTCCTTGGGGTGGTGGCCGTCGTCCATCATGTTGCTCGGCCGGTCGCCGTCCTCCCACCGGAGCCATACCACGCCGTCGGGGTAGTGGTCGGCGACGTCGATGGCGTGCGGGCCAGGGTGTCCGGCAGGCAGCTCACACAGCTGGTCGGGGTGCCGGAGTTCGTAGAGGGTGGCGGTGGGGAAGCGTTCCTTGATCTTGTCCCGCTCGCGAAGGCGCAGCTTGGTGACGGCTGAACACGCTCGAACCCGTCCAGGCGCTTCTCCGGATTCGACGGCGGGGACGTCGGGGTCGCTCATGTCGGCACCGTAGAGCTTCCCTCACCGCCCCCGGAGCGATTCGACGACACCTGGTCTATCTCGGCGCTCGCCCGCCGGACGTGGTAGTTCCAACGCTCAAGCACCCGCACCACGGTCTCCGCCCCGCTCGGGTTCGCACTGTGAACGAAGACCATGCCGATCTGGAGGGGACGACCGTTGAAGGCGGCCTCTTCCAGGACGGTCACGACCGGCATGATGCTGTCGTCTCCGCCGAGATCGTGGTCGAGCCAGAGCTCGTCGATGAAGCCGTCCTGGTGGTCCCGGAGAAGTCGGATGCCCTCGCGGCTGGTGCGGGCGATCCGTGTGGCTCGCGGAAGAGGACGTAGGTCATCGACGCCGAGAATCACCGGAGCGGCGGCGGCCGAGTCTGCGTTCACCTTGGCATCCTCGCAGGTTGAGCTTCTTTCGGTAGCGGCGGGTTTCTTCGGCCCAGGGTCGGTCCGTGAGAGCATGCTTCATGCCCTTGAGCGCGTACCAGGTCAGGACTTCGATCGCCGTTTCCGATATTCAGGAGGCGGTCGCGTTCTATGAAGGCAAGTTGGGGCTGCGGCCGCTGTGGTCCGGGCCCAGTGCCCATATCGCGGACGGAAGCCGGGTCTACGGTTCTGGCGGCGGGCCGGCGCTCAACGTGTACCAGTCGGCCACTGCCGGGAAGACGCCGGCGACATTGGCGACCTGGTACGTCGACGACATCGAGCGGATCGTCGCCGAACTCGCGTCCTCCGGCGTCGAGTTCGTGCGCTACGACCAGCTCGAACACGACGTCAAGGGGATCACGGCCAGGGCCGGCGGTGGACGTATCGCCTGGTTCCAGGACCCGGACGGCAACACCTTCGCCATCGAGGCCGACCACTGAGCGTCCGGGGAGACGGCCGGGTCAGGGCTTGCGACCGGGCTGCGGCCGTTCGGCCATGAGGGCTGATTCATAGGCGGCGATCTCGGCGTTGGACAGGACGCGTGCGACCTGGACCAGCACCTCGAGTTCGCAGAGCTGCTGGCGGTGGTGGACTCTGCTGGCGATGGCTTCCCTGGGGAGACCCGAGGGCACAGGCTGCGGATCGTGCCGGGGCGTATTCCAGTTGACGGCGGGAGCTGGCCGGGTGAGGCTGAGTCCGATGTACCGAGCGTAGACGCACCTCGATCACTCGCAGGGACGGCCCCGGAGCCGGAGGCCCGGTGGAGACCGTCACCCTGCGGATGCCGCCTGTCAAGGCCGCGGACCGGTCCGCCGGACGCCGCCGACCTGAGTATGCGACGAGGGGTCCGACGACCGGACCGCCTGTGATCGAGGTGGGCGTCATTGACGCCAGAGGGAACCAGTGATGGAACTCCACGAGTACGCGCGGTACGACGCGATCGGACTGCGGAAGCTGATCAGGGCAAGAAAGGTCTCCGCCGAAGAGGTCGAGGGCGCGGCGCGCGAGGCGTTGGCCGTGGCGAACGACAAGGTGAACGGTCTGGCGCTGCCGTTGTTCCGCCCGGCGCTCGGGCACGCCGAGAACGGGCCCTTCAGCGGCGTGCCGTTCCTCATCAAGGACCATGGGCCGGTGGCGGAGGGCATTCCGTTCACCCTGGGAAGCCGGGCCATCCAGGGTGTCGTCGCTCAGCACGACAGCGACTTGATGGCCCGGTTCCGCGCCGCCGGCCTGGTCACCCTGGGCCTGACCACCGTGCCGGAGATGGCGATCAGCTTCGCCACCGAATCGGTCCGGTACGGACCGACGCGCAATCCGTGGGACCTGGACCGGGGTGTCGGCGGATCGAGCGGGGGCGCGGCCGCTCTGGTCGCCGCCGGTGCCGTGCCCGTCGCCCACGGCAGCGATGCGGGCGGATCCCTTCGGATCCCGGCGTCCTGCTGCGGGCTCGTCGGCCTCAAACCGAGCCGGGGCCGCGTCGCGTGCGGGCCCGACATGGGGGAGCCGATGCTCGGGATGGCCTACGAGTTCGCCCTGACGCGGACCGTCCGGGACGCCGCCCACCTCCTGGACGCCGTCCAGGGGCCGGGCGTCGGCGACAAGTACACCGCGCCGCCTCCACGGGGCAGGTACGCCGACGACCTGGGGACCGAGCCGGGACCGTTGCGCGTCGCGGTGACCACGACGCCCTGGTCGGACGCGCGGGTGGATCCGGAGGTGGCCGAGGCGGCGGTCCGGGTGGGACGGGCGCTGGAGGAGATGGGGCACGCCGTCGTCGAGGACCGTCCGGTCCTCGACTGGGACGACGTCATGCGGTGCGCGACGGTGACGGGCGTGGCCATCGCCTCGCCGGTGCTCATGAGCCCACGGCAGCCCGACCCGGCCAAGCTGGAGGCGGTCTCACGGCGGCTTCTCGAAGTCGCGAAGGAGTACAGCGCGCTGGACATGATGGCCGCGTTCGGCGCGCAGAACCGCGTGACCCGGTCGGTGGGGGCGTTCTTCACCGGGTACGACCTGCTCGTCACGCCCACCCTGGGCAGGCTCCCGGCGCCTCACGGCACCCTGCGCTACGACAACCCCGCCCACACCCTGGGGAGCTGGCTGGAGACGGTCTTCGATTACGGGCCGTTCACTATGGTCTTCAACGTCTCCGGCCAGCCGGCGATGAGCCTGCCGCTCGGCCAGAGCACCGGAGGACTGCCGATCGGGGTGCAGCTCGTCGCACCGTACGGCCGCGAAGACCTGCTGTTCCAGATCGCGAGCCCCCTGGAACAGGCGATGCCCTGGAGCCACCGAACCCTACCCGCCGCCATCGGCCGACGCTGAGAGAGGCCCATGCCCCTGGCTCGCGACCGGACGGCCGCGGAGACAGGGGCATGGGGACAGTCGGGTCTTAATCCTTTGGGCACGGCTTGGGGAGGGTCTTAGGGTGCCGGTGTGGGTAAGCGGAGAGTTCGCCGGTTGGTGGTCGGGGAGACCGTGTACGGCTGGTGTTTCGCGCACCGGCACGATCGTGTGCGGGGCTACCCGGGGTGCAGCAGCACGGTGACGTTGTGGCGGGAGGGAGCTCCGGCCCGTCTGCGGCTGGTGTTCAAGACCGAGCCGGACCGGCTCATCGCCGACGCCTACTTCGACGAGGGCGCTGCGATGCGCCTACCGGACCGCGCGTATCTGAACCTCCACGAGCCTGGCACCGTTCGGGCACTGCTGGACGAGGCCGTCGCCGGTGGGCTGTGGCCTTCCGCGGGAACGGCCGAAGTCGACGGTTGGCCCCTGTTCGACGCCGTCGTGCCGCTCGTCACGCCGGATGTTCCGTAACGCCGACGACTCACGAGGCCCGGCGGTCGCGTGCCGCGGACGGTTCGGCGTGTGCGTCGGGTTCAGCGGCCGGGGGCGTGGGGTTCGACGATCTCGCCTTCGGCGGAGGAGCGGAGGGCGGCCTCGATGACGTCGAGGCCCGCGATGGCGTCTCGAAGGGCGACCGGGGGAGGGGACTCCCCGCGGAGCGCGCGTTCGACGCCGATGTAGAAGTCCTGGTAGGCACCCGGATCGGTCGGCTCGGGGGCGGCCTTGTCCGGGGTGCCGAGCAGGCCGTACGACTCGGGCGGGGCCTCGCCCCAGCCGCTGTCCTTCGGGGTGCGGCCCTCGCGGAGGGCGTCCTCCTGGCCGTCCATGCCGTGGACGGTGTAGGCGGCGCGGTCGCCGAGGACGCGGAAGCGCGGGCCGAGCTGCGCGGCGGTGGCGCTCATCCACAGATGGGAACGGACGCCGCCGGGGTGCGTGAGCGCCACGAACGCGTCGTCCACGCTCTCGGCGCCCGGCCGCCGGGTGTCCAGTTCGGCGTAGACCTTCTCCGGGCGTCCGAACAGCGCGATGGCCTGGTCGATGAGGTGCGAGCCGAGGTCGTAGAGGATGCCGCCGGCGTCCCTCGGGTCCGAGCTCTCCTTCCAGCCCGGCTTCACCCGCGGCCGCCACCGCTCGAACCGCGACTCGAACCGCTGGACGCCGCCGAGCGCGCCCGTCCCGACCAGCCGCTGGACGGTCCGGAAGTCGCCGTCCCAGCGCCGGTTGTGGAACGGGATCACCGGCAGCCCACGCACCGCGGCGAGCGCGGCCAGCGAACGGGCGTCGGCGGCGGACGCCGCGACCGGCTTGTCCAGCACCACCGGGAGGCCGGTGGTCAGCGCCGTCCGGGCGAGCGGGACGTGCTGCCGGTTCGGGGCGGTCACCACGACCAGGTCGAACGAGCCGTTGGTCTCCCACACCCGGTCGGTGCTGTCGAGGACCCGCGCGCCGGGGTAGCGGGCGCGGACCGCCTCCTGCCGCTCGGGGTTTCCGGTGACCACGGCCGACAGTTCCAGGCCGGGCACCGAGGAGATCAGCGGGGCGTGGAACACCCCGCCCCCCGTGCCGTATCCGATCAGGGCCACGCGTAGGGACATGATTCGATCATCCCGGATGCCTTCTCGCAGGTCAAAGCCGGGGTCACTCACCGTGTCCGGGCCGTCCCCGGCGACCGGCGCGCAGCCGCCCGGCCGCGCGCGGCCCGGCGGCCCGGAGCCGCAGGCGGGGGAGGCGGCGGCGTGGCCGTTCCGCGTCGGTCGCCCGGGGTGCGGGACGACTGCGGAGATCACGGGGCGTCGTACTCTTATGGGCGATACGGGTGGACCGGAGGGGAAGACGCGCGTGGCCAAACCAGTGATCGTGACCGTGGACGACGACCCGGGCGTGTCCCGGGCCGTGGCACGGGACCTGCGCCGCCGCTACGCGGAGACCTACCGGGTGCTGCGGGCCGAGTCGGGGCCGCAGGCGCTGGACGCGCTGCGCGAGCTGAAGCTGCGCGGGGACGACACCGCGATGCTCGTCGCCGACCACCGGATGCCCGACATGACCGGGGTCGAGTTCCTCGAGGAGGCGATGGACCTCTACCCCTTCGCCCGCCGCGTGCTGCTCACCGCCTACGCCGACACCGACGCCGCGATCCGCGCGATCAACGTCGTCGACCTGGACCACTACCTGCTCAAGCCGTGGGACCCGCCGGAGGAGAAGTTCTACCCGGTGATCGACGCGCAGCTGGAGGCGTGGCGGCGCACCGACCGGCGGCGTCCCGGCGAGCTGCGGGTCGTCGGGCACCGCTGGTCGGAGCGGTCCTACCAGGTGCGCGACTTCCTGGCCCGCAACCAGGTCCCCTACACGTGGCTGCTGGACACCGCCCCCGAGGCGGCCGAGCTGCTCAAGGCGGCGGGCGGCCCCGAGCTGCCGCTGGTCGTGACCGCCGACGGGACCACGCTCAGCGCGCCGACCGACACCGAGCTCGCCGCCGTGGTCGGGCTGACCACCGCGCCCGGCGCGGAGTTCTACGACCTGGTCGTGGTCGGCGGCGGACCGGCCGGGCTCGGCGCCGCGGTGTACGGGGCGTCCGAGGGGCTGAACACCGTGCTGATCGAGCGGCACGCGTCCGGCGGGCAGGCGGGGCAGAGCTCCCGGATCGAGAACTACCTCGGCTTCCCGGACGGGGTGTCGGGCGCGCAGCTCGCCGACCGGGCCCGCCGCCAGGCCGTCCGCTTCGGCGCGGAGCTGATCACCACCGGGGAGGTGACCGGGATCGCCGCGCACGGCCGCGCCCGCGTCGTCACCCAGGCGGACGGCACGACCGTCGCCGCGCACGCCGTCATCCTCGCCACCGGCGTCTCCTACCGGCGGCTGGACGCGCCCGGCCTGGACGACCTGGTCGGACGCGGCGTCTACTACGGCGCGGCGATGGCCGAGACGCCGAGCTGCGCGGGCGAGGAGGTGTACGTCGTCGGCGGCGCGAACTCGGCCGGCCAGGCGGCGGTGAACCTCGCCAAGGTCGCCGGGAAGGTGCACATCGTGATCCGGGCCGAGGGCCTGGAGAAGTCGATGTCGCACTACCTCATCGAGCAGATCGCCGGGATCGGCAACATCGAGGTCCACCCGAAGACGGTCGTCACCGGGGGACGCGGACAGGACCGCCTCGAACGGCTCGTCCTGACCGGGCCGGAGGGCGAGCGGACCGTCCACACGCACTGGCTGTTCGTGTTCATCGGCGCGGAGCCGGGGACGGAGTGGCTGAGCGGCGCCGTCGAGCGCGACGAGCACGGGTTCGTCCTCACCGGCCCCGACCTGGTCGCGGGCGGCCGCCGCCCGGCCGACTGGGAGCCGAACCGCCAGCCGTACCACCTGGAGACGAGCATGCCGGGGGTGTTCGCG
>NZ_JBFAOF010000141.1:0-11742 GCF_040675125.1 Spirillospora sp. NPDC049652
GTCGGCGAGGACGAGCGACCGGACCCCGTCACCGAGGCCATGGCCGCGTCGCCGCTCGGCCGTCCCGGCGATCTTCCCGGCCCGGCCGTCCTGGGGTTCCTGGCCTGCTCGGCCATCGTCCGCCGGGACGCCTTCCTCGACGTCGGCGGCTTCTCCGAGACGCTCCACTTCGGGGGCGAGGAGGAGCTCCTCGCGCTCGACCTGGCCGCCGCCGGATGGGGCCTGGCCTATGTGCCGGAGCTGACCGTCCACCACCATCCGTCGTCGCTCGGCCGGAACGCCGCCGCGCGCCGCCGCCGGGAGGTCCGCAACCGGCTGCTCACCGCCTGGCTGCGCCGTCCGGCCCGGGCCTTGGCACGGGAGGTCGCCACCGCCGTCCGCAGCCGCGAGGGGCGCCGCGGCGCCGTGGACGCCGTCCGCGCCCTGCCGTCGGTGCTGCGCGAGCGGCGTCCCGTCCCGCCCGAGGTGGAGGCGGCCCGCCGTACCCTCAGCCGGTACTGAGCTCCTGGGCGGAACGCCCTGCCGGACTCCCCGCCGGACGCCGTGCCGGTCGCCATGTCGTCAGCACCGCGAGCGCCAGGAGCAGCTCGCCGATGTCGCCGCCGTAGTACATCAACTCGGCCCCGCCGCGCACCTGCGACGGATCGCCGTGCCGGTCGAGGAGCCCGGCGTACATCACCTGCGCCAGCGACGCGTGGACGACGATCCCCACCCCCAGCACCACCAGCCGGACGAGCACCGGCGCGCGGTGCGGATCGGGGTCGGGCCCGGCCACCGCCCGCGCGAACAGGCATCCGGCCAGGAAGAAGTGCGCGTGGATCAGGACGTGCAGCGTCTCGTTCTCCGTGGACGCGGCGTAAAGCGGCGTCGCGTACACGAGCACCGTGCCGCCCGCGCTCAGCACCAAGGCCGTCACCGGATGGGAGACCACCTGGACGACCCGGGTCCGCAGCAGCCTTCCGACGCGGCGGCCGACCGACCGGGGCGCGGTCCGCAGGAGCAGCGTCACCGGCGCGCCCAGCACCAGGAACAGCGGCGCGTACATCCCGAGCAGCAGGTGCTGCGCCATGTGGCCGCGGAAGTCGTCGTCGGCCCAGCCGTCCACCGGCGGGGAGAAGGCGAGCGCCACCAGGCCGAGGCCCAGCAGCAGGCTCGCCGTCCTCCCGGGGCCGGCCGTCCGCGCGGCCACGTCAGCGCACCTCGAGCGGACGGCGCCGGGCGAGGAGCGTGCCGCCGATCAGCAGCACCGCCCCCAGCACCAGGAACGCCAGGTCCCACCACAGCTGGCGCGGCCCGCTCCGGACGTGGTGGATGCCCAGGATGTGGTGGTCGACCACGCCCTCGACCAGGTTGAAGATCCCCCAGCCGGCGGCCATCCAGCCCCAGAACGGCGGCGTCCGCCACGCGGGCCGGTCGCCGGGGGCCATCCTGCGGTAGAGGACGGCCAGTCCGACGAGGACGCACACCCAGGTGAAGACGTGGAAGAACCCGTCCCAGAGGGTGTTCATCTCCAGCCCGGAGACCGTGTGCGTGGAGTACCGCTTCACCCCGATGTGGTCGTCGCCGGTGCTGGACAGCATGTGGTGCCACTGGAGCACCTGGTGCAGCATGATCCCGTCCACGAACCCGCCGAGGCCGAGGCCGAGGATCAGGCCGGGCAGCATGAGCCGGTCACGCACGGTCAGCCTCCGATCATCGGGAGTCGTGATCATGCCCGCTGCCCGCACGCCTAACCCAGGCCGGACAGAACGCCGACCCGGGAGGGCGCGTCAGCCGATCTCGGCCACCACCGGCAGCCGCTCCTGCCCGTCGGCCGCGCCCGCCCCGGCCCCGGCGGGAGCCGGACGGCGCAGGACCAGCAGCAGCGAACCGATCGCGGCGACGGCCGCGAGGGCCGTCAGCGACCAGCCGGTCGCGTACTCGGCGTGCCGGGTGGACCCGCTGTCCTGGAACTGGACCAGGAACAGCGTGCCGACGGTCGCGACCCCGAGCACCTGCCCGGCCTGCATCACGGTCAGCAGCAGCCCGCTGGCGTCGGCGGCCTCCTCGGCCGGGACGTTCTCCAGCGCGCTCGTCATCACGATCGGCATCACGCCGAGCCCGAGGCCGATCACGGCGGTGAGCACCAGGTAGGCCGCGCCCCCGGACGCCAGCGGCCCGATCCACAGGTAGCCGAGCGCCGCGACGGTGAACCCGATCGGGACCATCCGGCGGTGCCACCGCACCGGCAGCCGCTGCCAGTAGAGGCTGACCGCCGCGAACGCCAGCACGCAGGGGACGAACGCCAGACCGGACTTCAGCGGCGACATCCCCAGGTCGCCCTGGAGGTGCAGTGTGGTGGTGAACAGGAACGACCCCCACGAGCCGGGGCCGAACATCAGCGTGGTCGCGCTGACCAGGACGCCGGGCGCGCGCAGCACCCGCCCGGAGACCAGCGGACGCCCGCCGCGCACCATGAGCCGCCGCTCCACCAGCGCGAACACGGCGAACAGCACCGCGCTGGCCGCCAGCGCCGCCCAGCCCCACGCGGGCCAGCCCAGCTCGTGCCCGAGGATCAGCGGCACGACGAGCAGCAGCAGCGCCGACGACAGGACGAGGAGCCCCAGCGGGTCCAGGCCGCCGCGCCGGTCCTCGTCCGCGCGGGGCAGCACCCGCGGGCCCGCGGCCAGCAGGACCGCGCCGATCGGCACGTTCACCAGGAACACCAGCCGCCAGCCCGACCCGAACAGGTCGGCGCTGACCAGCAGCCCGCCGAGCACCTGCCCGACGACCACGCCGCCCGCGATCACCATCGCGTACATGCTGAGCGCCCGGGCCCGCGCCGGCCCCTGGAAGCCCCGCTGGATCATGCTCATCACCTGCGGCGTCATCAGCGCCGCCCCGACGCCCTGCAGGAACCGCACGACGATCAGGAACCCGGTCGCCGGGGCGAGGCCGCAGGCCAGCGAGGCGAGGGTGAACAGGGCGAGCCCGCCGAGGAACACCCGCCGGTGCCCCAGCAGGTCGCCGAGCCGCGCGCCGGTGATCAGCAGCACGGCGTAGGCGATGATGTACCCCGCGACGACCAGCTGCAGGCTCGCGCCGCTGGCGTGCAGGTCCGCGCGCAGCGTCGGCAGGGCGACGTTGACGATGTTGACGTCCAGGATGGCCATGAACTGCCCGAGCAG
This sequence comes from Spirillospora sp. NPDC049652, assembly GCF_040675125.1. Classification (NCBI taxonomy): domain Bacteria; kingdom Bacillati; phylum Actinomycetota; class Actinomycetes; order Streptosporangiales; family Thermomonosporaceae; genus Spirillospora; species Spirillospora sp. NPDC049652. The sequence goes on from NZ_JBFAOF010000141.1 coordinate 3,168, forward strand.
CAGCAGCGCCAGCATCGGGCCGGTAGACCGTGCGGAGGACGCCCGCACGCCCTTCATGCGTTCGGTCGGATTTGTCATGCCGGTAGCCTCCGCCCGAACCGGTACCAGTGCCGAGAGCGTGCTGATACTGGTACTGACAGCACCTGGATCATCGTGGCGGTCTCGGTGAGACTGGGGGAGTGACGATGACGGTGGCGGAGCGGCGGACGAACGGGGGACGGCGCCGGCGGGACGAGCTGGCGGCGTTCCTGCGGAGCAGGCGGGAGCGGATCACGCCCGAGGACGTCGGGCTGCCGCCCGCGCCGCGGCGGCGGACGCCCGGCCTGCGGCGCGAGGAGGTCGCGCAGCTCGCCGGGGTCGGCGTCACCTGGTACACGTGGCTGGAGCAGGGCCGGCCGATCAACGTCAGCACGCAGGTGCTGGACGCGATCGCGCGGACGCTGCGGCTGGACCCGGTGGAGCGCGGGCACCTGTACCGGCTGTCGGAGGTGGCCGTCCCGCCGGAGCCGGACGGGGTGTCGGCGCTGACCGAGGACGTCCGGACGATCCTGGACGGGCTCGGCCCGATGCCCGCGGTCGTCGCGAGCCCCCGCAACGACGCCCTGGCCTGGAACGACGCCTACGCCGCGCTGGCGCCCTGGGTGACCGAGGCGCCGGAGGGCGAGCGGAACTCGATCTGGCAGTTCTTCACCCGCCCCAGGTGCTGCAACCCGTGCGTCAACCTGGAGGAGCAGATCGCCGAGACGGTCGCGATGTTCCGGTACCGCTACGTCCGGCACCGGGACGACCCGGACTTCCAGCTCTTGGTCGACCGGCTCCTGGAGGCCAGCCCCCGGTTCGCCGAGCTGTGGCGCAACCAGGACGTGGCGATCCCCAAGCCCTGCCAGAAGGACTTCCTCTACCCGCGGGTCGGAGGGCTGATCGCGACGCGCACCACCTCCCTCGACCTGAGCGCCCGGCCGGGGACCCGCCTGGTCGTCTACACGTTCGTGGACGACGCGAGCCGCGCGAACTTCATGCGCCTGCTCGCCGACCCGTCGCTGGCCCGGCCCGACCACACGCACTGAACGACAGCGGTGCGCACTGAACGGCAGCGGTGCGCACTGGACGACCGAGGTTGCGCGGGCCCGGGCCGTACGCCATCATCGGCGGCATGATCAACCGGAAGGGCGGACTCCGCCCGGGCCGTTGAGCCCCACCGCGGCCGAGAGGCCGCTCGCAGAAGTCGAACCCCTGGCCTGGCCGAGCCGGACGCGCTCGCTGGCCCTGCACGCCCGGCGGCTCGCCGGGACCCCTGAACTCCAGGCGCTGCTCGCCGACCTGTCCGCGCGCGGACGGTACGAACGGCACACCGCCCTGCACATGGCGATGGCCGCCCGGGACCTCGCCCACGTCGCGGACGTCCTCGCAGGGCCCGACATGGACCTGCGTAAGGCCGCCCTGCGGGCCGTCCGCACCCTGCCCGTCCCGGACGCCGCCGTGGCCCCCGCCCTCGACGACGCCCCCACCGACCTGCGCCGATCCGTCTACCGGACGCTTCTGTACGCCCGCCGGACGGCGCTCGCGGACCGGCTCCTGCCGGACGTGCGGGCGCGGTACGGCGACCGCGAGGCGGCCATCCTGCTGCCCGCCTGCTCGGCCGCGACGGTCACACGGCTCCTGCCCGGACTCGCGCACGCCGTCACGATGTGGCGCGCGCTGGCGACACGCCATCCCGACGCGCTCCTCGGCCTGATCGAGCGCGAGTTGCAGGAGGACGGCGGGAACCGGTGGAGGTACGTACGCCAGCGGAACGCCGCCCTCGTCCGGGTCGCGGAGGCGCGGCCACGCGAGGCCATGGAGGTCTTCGTCCGCTCCGGCCTGCTGCGTTTCATCGCGAGCGACCTTCCGCCGAGCGTGCTGAAGGCGTTCCACCGCGCTGATCCCGCCGGGTTCGCGGCCGTGCTGTCCGCGCGCCGGGGGCGGGTGGACCCGCCCGGCCCGGTGCTCGTGCGGCACCTGCCGGACGACATGCTCGCGGGACGCCTCTCGCGGGGCCGATCCGACAGCCGCGCACTGCTCGCCGATCTCCCGCCGCACCGCCGCGACGCGGTGTTCCGGCTGGCGCTGGAGAAGCTGGGCGGGACGATGCGGGCGTGGACGGTCATGCCGCTGCTGCCCTGGCTGTCCCCGGAGACGGCCGCCGGGGAGGCGCGCCGTCTCCTGGACTGGCACGCGTCGGTCTGGCACTCGTCCCGTGACCGCTGGGACGACCCCGACACCCCGCTCCGCCTCGTCTCGTTCCTGCCGCACGACGAGGCGGTGGACACGCTGGTCGACGCGGCCATGGGCGGCGATCCCCGGCGGCGCGGCCTCGCGCGGACGCTGCTGCTCGCGAACGCCGCCCGGACCGGGGACCCCGCCCTCGTCGCCGAGCACCTGACGGCGATCGTCCGGCGCGTCCGGCACGAGCCGGACCCGCTGCGCTCCGAGCTGTTCGACGCGGTGACCGCGCTCAGCCCGCGCGTGCTGTCCGACGCGTGCGCGGACGCGCTGCGCGAGTTGGCCACGGCCGTCACCGAGTCCCGCGACTCCTCGGGGGAGACCATGCGGGCCGTCCGCCGCCTGGCCGTCCGCGTCCTGCGGCACCGGGCCGATCCCGCGCTCACCGCGTGGGCGACCGGAGCACTCGCCGACCTGCTCGGACGCTTCGGGGCCGACGCGCTGCGCGCCGCCCCGGCGGCGGAAGAGCCATGGCGCCACCGCAGGCGGAGGAGGCAGGTCGCCGACCCTGACGACCACCGGCTCGACCGGGCGGTTCCCCCGGGCGGCGAGGCGGCCCTCCTGGACGCGTTCGCGCCGCACCTCCGAGCGGCGCGTGCACGCGGCGACCACGAGGTGTTCGTCGCGGTCACGGCGTCTTTCGGGCGTCGGCCGACCGGTCTGGACGACGACCTGCGCGCGGCCGTCCTCCACGCCCCCGAGGAGGTCGGTGCCGTGGCGGCGCGCTTCTACCTCGCTCGGGACCCCGATCGGGTGGCAGGGCTCCTCGCGGACGACCCGGCGCTGATCGCGATACCCGCTGTCTGGCGGGTGGTGGCGACCCGCCGCACCGACCTGCTCGACTTCGACCACGACCCGGGCGACCGCGTCAGCCCCTGGATCCCCGACCTCAAGGACGCCCGCCCCGGGCGCTGGACCCCCGCGCAGGTGCGCGCCGCCAGGAATTGCCTGGACAAGGCGGCGCACGACGAGGCGTTCGACGTGACCGCGCGGATGCGGGCGATCGCCTCCCTCGGCCGCCTGCCCGGCCACTTCCCGGTGCTGCATATGTGGGCGCGAGAGTCGGTCGGCGCGATGAAGGAGGCCGCGCTCACCGAGGCCGGGAACCACCCGGAGGCACTGCCCCTGCTGTTCGAGATGGCGCGCGGTCCCGCGTCGGCCGTGGCCGCCGCGGGCCTGGCCCGGTGCGCCGGGCGCGTCCGGCCGTCGATCCTCGGCCCCGTCCTCGTCGCCGCGCTGACCGCACGGGACGCGAAGGTGACCGTGCGCAAGCAGACGGCCCGGCTACTCGAACGGCACCGTCCGCCGGGCGCCTTGGACGCCCTCCTCGACACCTGGCGGGATCCTGCCCTGCACCGCGATGTCAGAGTCGCCGTGGCCGTCGCGCTGCGGCGCTTCCCGGACGATCCGCGCGCCCTCGAAGCCCTGGCGGAGGCTCCGCGCGAGCACGCGACCGAGGAGATGCTGCGGACGTTGTTCCAGGCGTCGCCGGCCGAGTACGCGCCGGACGCCCGTCCGGCCATGGCGACGCTGGTCAGGGCGTGCCTGAACGCGTCCGACCTGCCCGGTGTCCGGTTCCGGGGCCGCAAGGCGTTCGCCGCCTGGGCGCGCTGGTACCCCGGCGGCCACGCCGGGACCCTGGCCGCGGCGGCCGACCCGGACGACCCGTCCGGTGACACCGAGGCGATGGTGCTCGCGGCCCTGGTCGAGGTCGGGGCCGTCCGGGACGAGGCGCTGGACGTCCTCGACCGGCTGGCCGCGGACCCGCACCTGCGCCGGCGGCTGGAGAGCCTCGTCACGGGACTGCGCAACCTGGCGCGCCGTCCCGCCGAGGAGGCGGTGGCCGAACCGCTGGCTCGCCGTTCGGGCACTTCGGCGAGGGCTGCCTGCATGTGCGGCTGGACTTCCCGCTGGCGACGCGTCCGGAGGTGTACCGGGCGTTCGCCGAGGACGCGGCCGGTCTCGTCGTCGCGCATGGCGGCTCGGTGTCGGGGGAGCACGGCGACGGGCGCGCGCGTTCGGAACTGCTGGAACGCATGTACTCGCCGGAGCTGCGAGCGGCTTTCGCCGCGTTCAAGCACCTCTTCGACCCCGGCCGGACGTTCAACCCCGGCGTGCTCACCGATCCGGAGCCCCTGGACGAGCGGCTGCGTCCGGGGCCGGGCGCGGACCGGCTCACGATCACGCCGGTGCACGCGCTGGCGAGGGACGGCGGCTCGTTCGCCGCCGCCGTGCAGCGGTGCGTCGGTGTCGGCGCGTGCCGGACGGTGGGTGGCGCCGCGTCCATGTGCCCGTCGTTCAAGGTCACCCGCGACGAGGTCCACTCGACGCGCGGGCGCGCGAGAGTGCTGGCCGAACTGCTGCGCGGCGAGTCGCTGCGGGACGGCTGGCGTTCGACCGAGGCGCGCGACGCGCTCGACCTGTGCCTGTCCTGCAAGGCGTGCGCGAGCGACTGCCCGGTCAACGTCGACATGGCCACGTACAAGTCCGAGTTCCTGCACCGCCACTACGCGGGACGCGTCCGTCCGATGGCGCACTACTCCATGGGGTGGCTGCCGCTGTGGTCACGGCTCGCGACGGCCGTTCCGGGCGCTGCGGCCGCGGCCAACGCGGCGCTGCGCCGACCGGGGATCGCGGGGGTCGTGAAGCGCGCGGCGGGCATCGAACCACGCCGTGACCTGCCGCCTTTCGCGACCCGTCCGCTGCGCCGCGTCCTGCCCGAACGGCTCGGCCGGGGGCGGCCCGTGGTGTTGTGGCCGGACACGTTCACCGCGTTCCACACGCCCGAGGTCGGACGCGCCGCCGTGACCGTCCTGGACGCGACCGGGCATCGGGCCGTCCTGCCGCCCCGCGCCGTCTGCTGCGGCCTGACCTGGCACTCCACCGGACAGCTCGGGATCGCGAAGCGCGTCCTGCGCCGCACGCTGGACGTCCTCGAACCCGCGCTCGCCGCCGGGCTGCCGGTCGTCGGGCTCGAACCGTCCTGCACGGTCATGCTGCGCGCCGAGGCCCCCGAGCTGCTGCCCGACGATCCGCGCGCGCACCGCCTCGCCGCGTCCGTGGTCACGCTCGCCGAACTCGTCGCGGACGCCGATCCGTGGCCGTTCCGGACGCTCGGCCGGGACGCCGTCGCGCAGGTCCACTGCCACCAGGAGGCCAAGGGCTCCTACGCCCCCGACCTGCGCGTCCTCGAACGCCTCGGGGTGCGGACGGACGTGGTCGGAGCGGGCTGCTGCGGCCTCGCCGGCGACTTCGGGTTCGCGCGCGGGCACTGGGAGGTGTCGCAGGGCTGCGCCGAACGCGAGCTGTACCCGAAGGCGCGGGACGCGTCGCTCGTCCTCGCGGACGGGTTCTCCTGCCGGGTCCAGATCGGCCAGGGGACGGGCGTCCGCGCCCTCCACCTGGCCGAACTCCTTTCAAAGTCCCGGCCCACTTCGCTCGCCCAAGGGCTCGCTACGTGACCGGGTCTGGGCGAACGCGGCATCGCTTCGCGATCTGCCCGGTTTCGCTCGCCTTCGGCTTCGCTTCACCGGGCAGGTCACGCGTTCGCGCGCGTGGTCGGGGCCCCTTCGGGCCTAGCCGACTACCTTCAGCAGGTCGTCGAGGTCCTCGGCGGCCGGGACCAGGCCGAAGTCCGCGAGCACGCCGGTGAACTCGGAGAGGTCCAGCTCGCGGGTCTCGCGCCTGCCGTCCGGCCAGGTGGTGGTGAGCGTGAGGTTGTCGAGCTGGCGGAGCGACTCCGCGCTGAAGCGCTGCGCGTACACCCGTCCGGTGAACGGCGACCGGGGGTGGGTGGCGACGTAGTGGCTGGCCAGCGCGTAGTCCACCGGGAACACCGGGACCTGCGCGAACACGTGCCGCCGCGTCCAGCCGTCCGGGCCGTCCTGCCGCAGCGTCCAGTGCCGCACGCCGAACTCGTCGTCGGGCAGGCGGTCCAGCCGGAACCGCCAGCCGTCCTGATCGGACTCGGTGCCGTCCGTGAACCGCAGCGGCTCCAGCGGGCCGGAGCCGAAGCCGACGTCGCACAGCCATTCGTGCTCGTCGTCCGCGGGCCGGACCACCAGCAGCGCGTGCGTGGCGGGTCGGATCGACCCCTCGGGCGCGCCGATCACGACCCGACCGACGAGCGCGGTGAAGTCGAAGCCGAACCGCTCCAGCGCCGCCGCGAACAGCGCGGCGTGCTCGAAGCAGTAGCCGCCGCGCTCGGACCGCACCAGCTTGTCCTGCAGGGACGGCACGTCCAGCAGGACGGGCCGGCCGAGCACCGGATCGAGGTTCTCGAAGGGGATCGAGGTGGTGTGCCCCCGGTGCAGCGCGCGCAGCGCGGCGAGGATGGGGGCGCGCTCCGCGTCGAAACCGATCCGGCTCAGATAGGCGTCGAGATCGAGGTCGTCGCCGTGCCACATGTCGTTCATGGGGGAACGTTACGACCTCAGGCGTGCTTGAGGTCAATGCGGGCAAGCCTTCGCCCCCCGCCTACATGCGCTCGAGATCCGCCCGTTCGACGCCCGGCGCCCCCACGCCCGGTGCCCCGGTGTCCGGCGCGCCGATGTGCGGCGACTGGACGTCCGGGACCTCGATGACCGAGCGGTCGGTGGGCGGTGCTCCGGAACGCTCCATGACGTCCTCGCGGGAGCCCGCGAGGATCGCGCGCAGCGTCAGCTCCTCCTCGCGGCTCAGCGTCGCGACGAAGCGGGCGAGCGCCTCGGGCGGGTCGCTCGCCACCCGCAGCCGGGCGTGCATCTGGTCGGCGACCAGCCGGGACTCGTCCACCGCCAGCTTGTAGAGGAAGTGGCGGCCCTCCCGCATCCGGCTGACCATCCCCTTGCCCAGCAGCCGGAACAGGATCGTGTTCACCGTCGTGTAGGCGGGCGCGCCGGGCAGCGCCTCGCGCAGCTCGGCGGTCGCGACCGGCCGCTCGGCGGCGGCCAGCGCGGCCAGCACCTCGGCCTCCAGTTGTCCCAGCCGTCTGCGCGTCACCGGATCCGTCCCCGCTCCGTCCGACGTTTGCATGATGGGGCAATCGTAGACCGCGCGGCGCGCTCCGGGGCGTCCCGTCCCACGCGGTTCTCCCGTTCGTCTCACCGGATTGCCATCACGTGGTTACCGATCATGCTCAAGGGTAATGAAGAGGCTGCGGAGAGTAATCAATCTGTTCCGCAAGACGCCCATCGCGCCGGGTCAGACCGACCGGAGCCCGCCACCGACCCCCGGGCCCCCGGACCGACCCGGCGCGGTGGGCGACCCGCCCACCGCGCCGAGCCGCGGCGTCCTCCTGCCGCGTCGCCAGGCGGGCTCAGCCACCTGGCGCGACCGTCCTCAGCGGACGTAGACGGCGGTGCCCACCGGCACGAGACGGAACAGCAGATCCGCCGTGTGGTACATCGGGATGCGGGCGCAGCCGTGCGACGCGGGCGACAGCGGGACGCTCGGCGACCCGTGCAGCGCGTAACCGCCGTGGAAGTACAGCGGCTTGTAGAGATTGCCGAGCGGCGCGTGCCGCCAGCCGTTGATCTTCCGCAGGACGCGGAAGTTCCCGGACGGCGTCTTGGCGTACGAGCACTTGCCCTGCGAGCAGTACCGCTTGCCGGACCCGGTGGACGTGAGCGTGATCAGCTGGACCTTGCCGCCCCGGTACACGACCACGAGCTGGTGCTTCTTGGACACCTCGACGCGGTTGGCCGCCCCGCCCTTGATGACCCGCGGGGGCTGCGCCGGGTGCGCGAGGGCCTTCCACGTCTTGGCGCCGACGGTGCTGCTCGGGGTGATGCGGTTGACCTTCTGGAAGGCGTACACCGCGTAGCGCAGGTCCTTGCCGTACCGGCCGTCGACCGCGCCCGGGTCGTAGTGCAGCGCCCGCAGCCGGTTCTGCAGGTACTTCACCGTCGCGCCCTTGTCGCCGTAGTGCAGCGTGCGGGCCGCGGCTCCCGTGACACCGCCCTCGGCGGCCGTGACACCGCCCTTCGCGGCCGTCACGGCGTGCGGGACCAGGCCCGCCCGATCCGGTGCTCGGCTGACGGCGGCCTCGGCGGTGCCGGGCGTCACCGTCGAGATCGTCCCGGCGATCGCCAGCGGGACGAGACCAAGCAGGATTCGGCGCATTCAACTCTCCTCGGGGGGTGCGCGAAAATGATCTGTCCCCCCTTGAGTAGTCCTCTCAGCGCCGTGGAACAAGGGGTGCGAGGGGTGTGAACGCTCGCAATTCGCGCCCTGTGCCCGGCGTTCAGCCGGCGGGCCGCCGGGGTGGAACGAGAAGGTCCAGGTCGGCGCGGGTGACGCGGGCGCGCTCGGCCAGCGCGTCCCGGTCGAGCCC
>NZ_JBFAOF010000142.1:0-11727 GCF_040675125.1 Spirillospora sp. NPDC049652
GTCCGGGTCGCACAGCGGCTTGCCTCCGCCGGCGGGGCCGCACGGCGGGAGGTTGGTGTCCGGCGGGGGCGTGGACGGGCGGGTCGGCGACGTGGGCGGGCTCGTCGGCGTGGTCGGCCGGCAGCCCTTCCGCCCCTTGCCCGGGCCCGGGGTCTCGCCAGGCGGGCAGCTCGGAGTCTCGGTCGGCTCCTTGGTCGGCTTCGGCGACGATGTCGGCGTGTCCCACTGCTTGGGCTGGGTGCCCGAGTAGGTCGGCTCCGGGAAGTTCTTCGCCGGCAGGTTCTCCCCGTGGATGACCTTCTCCATGAAGGACTTCCAGATCGCGGCCGGGACCGTGCCACCGTAGATGCTGTTGCCCTGGAAGCCGGGGATGTTCTCGATCGTCTTGTGGTTCTTGTTGAACATCGTCACGGCCGCGGACAGCTGCGGGATGTAGCCGACGAACCAGGCGGCGACGTTCTTCTCGGTGGTACCGGTCTTACCGGCCACATCGCGTCCGTCGTCGAGCCTGGCCCGGGTGGCGGTACCGCTGCGCACCACCGCCTTCATCGCGGTGTCGGCCTGCGCGGCCAGGTCCGGGTCGAGGACGCGCTCGCGCTTCTCCTTGTCCCAGGGGAGCGGGATCGCCGTCCACTTCTTGGACTTGGGGTCGAACCGCTCGACCTTCTTGATCAGGTGCGGGGTCACCTTCAGGCCGCCGTTGGCGAAGGCCGCGTAACCGGCCGCCTGGTTGACGGCGGGGACGTCGGCGATACCCAGGGAGATACCACCGGGGATGCCGCCGCCGCCCTGCTTGATGCCGTCGATGGACTTCTGCGGCACGCCGAACTGCATGGCGGTCTTGGCGACCTCGTTCGTCCCCAGCTTGAGGCCGAGCTTGACGTAGGCGGTGTTGACCGACTTCTCGGTCGCCTTGACCAGGTCGATGACGCCCAGCGGCCCGTCACCCGCGTCATTCTGGACCCGGTAGCCGCCCTTCGTGGCGCACGAGGACGGGGAGACTCCGGCGTTCAGGTCCTCGCCCTGAGAGTCGAAGCACTGCGGCGAATGCCCGTCGATCGTGGACTTGATGCTGTAGCCCTGCTTGAGGGCGGCGGCCAGCACGTAGGGCTTGAAGGACGAACCGGCCTGGGCGCTCGGGTTGAAGACGGTGTCGTAGTCGCCGTTGTGCCGCTTGTCGCCGCCGTAGAAAGCCTTGATCTCACCGTTGCTGGAGTCGACGGCGATCAGGCCGCTGGAGATGTTCTTGGGCCACTTCTTGACGCCCGCCTCGTTCACCGCGTCCTGGGCGTACTTCATCCACTTGGGTTCGAGCGTCGTGGTGATCCGCGCGCCGTTCTGGCGCCAGTTCTCGTCGAGCTTGAGCCCGTTGAGCTCTGACTCGACCCGCTGCTGGATGTAGACGCCCTGGGAGTTGCCCTTGACGTCGCTCCACGCCTTGGTGGTCTTCGGGAACTTGGCGCTCTGCTTCTGCTGCTCGGTGATCACGCCCATCTTGACCATGCCCTCGAGGACGTAGTGCCAGCGCTCGACCAGCAGCCGGTGGTTCACCGAGTTTCCCTGGGTGGCGAAGAAGCTCGGCCGCTGGATCATCGCGGCGAGCATCGCGGCCTGCTCGTACTTCAGGTTCTTGACGTCGGTCCGGAAGTACGCCTGGGAGGCGGCCTGGATCCCGTAGGCGTTGCGCCCGAACGGGACGGTGTTCAGGTACATCTCCAGGATCTGGTTCGGGTCGACCTTGCGCCGGAGCTTGATGGAGATGAAGATCTCCTTCACCTTCCGGCTCATCGTCTTGTCCCGGCTGAGGCCCTGGTAGTAGTTCCGGGCGAGCTGCTGGGTGATGGTGGAGCCGCCCTGGACGTCGCCGCCGGTCGCCGTCTTGTAGATGGCGCGGCCGAGGCCCTTGGGCGAGACGCCCCAGGTCTCGCCGTAGAAGTTGCGGTCCTCGGCGGCGAGCACCGCCTTCTGGACGACCGGCGGCACCTGCTTGATCGGGACGCTCTGCCGCCGGGTGCCGACCCGCGCGATCGGCGTGGAGCCGTCCGCGTACAGGATCGAGGTGCCCTGGTCGTTCACGCCGTCCTGGGCGTCCTTCGGGACGCCGGTGAGCATGTAGCCCACGACGATCAGGGTGGAGACGGCCAGCACGCACAGCGCCGTGGCCCCCGCGACGATCTTCCAGGACGGGACGTAGCGGCGCCAGCCGGTCTTCTTCGGCTTGCCGCCCTTGCCTCCGCCGCCACCACCGCGGCCACGGCGTCCGCCCTCACGCTCTTCCGCACCCCAGAAGTCGTCACCCGGACCGCCGGGGCCGCCAGGACCACCGGGACCGCCGGGTCCACCGGGGCCACCAGGTCCGCCCGGGCCTCCCGGACCGCCGGGCCCACCCGGCCCGCGGCCTCCTCCGCCGCCGCCCGGCCGACCGGGGCCACCGGGACCGCCCGGCCCACCCGGGTGCGAGGCGGACGGCACGGCGGGCCTGGCCGAGGAGCAGGAGCTCGTGCTGTTCCGGGTCGCGCAGGAGGCGCTGCACAACGCGCTGCGACACGCCGGGGCGCGCACCGTCCGCGTGCGGCTCACGACCGGCCCGGACGCCGTCACCCTGGAGATCGCCGACGACGGCAGGGGGTTCACGCCGTCCGACACGCCCGCGAGGTCCGACACGCCCGCGAGCGGCGCGGCGGACGCCACCGGAAACGGCGACACGCCCGGGAACGGAGGCCCGAACGGTCTCGGACTGGTCTCGATGCGGGACCGGGCGCGCTCGATCGGGGGCACACTGTCGATCGACACCGCGCCCGGCAGGGGCACGGTGGTCCGTGTGGAGGTGGCCCTTTGAGCGGCCCTGTGGGCGGCACAGGCGGCGGCGCGGCGCGCGGCGCCGGGATCCGGGTGCTCATCGCCGACGACCATCCGGTCGTCCGGCAGGGGCTGCGCACCTACCTCGGCATCCAGGACGACATCGAGGTGGTGGGCGAGGCCGCGGACGGCGTCGAGGCCGTGTCCCTGGCCGAGCGGCTGGAGCCCGATATCGTGCTCATGGACCTGAAGATGCCGGGCGCGGGCGGCCTGTCCGCGCTCACCGAACTGCGTGCGCGCGGGGTCGCGTCCAGGGTGCTGGTGCTCACCAGCGTCACCGAGCGGGGCCACGTGCTGCCGGCAGTTCAGGCGGGCGCGGCTGGGTATCTGTACAAGGACGTGGACCCGGGGGCGCTCGTCCAGGCGATCCGGGCGGTCCACGACGGACACGTGCTGTTCGCGCCGGACGCGGCCGAGGCGGTGCTCGCGGCCGGCCCGGCCGGCGGCGACGGACGGCATGACGACCGCGGCCTGGCCGCGCTGACCGACAGGGAGCGTGAGGTGCTCGTGCAGATCGCGCGGGGCAGGTCCAACCGGGAGATCGCGCGTGCCCTCGCGGTCTCCGAGAAGACGGTCAAGACGCACGTCAGTAATCTGCTCATGAAACTGGGAGTACAGGACCGGACGCAGGCGGCGCTCCATGCCGTCCGGCACGGGCTCGTCGCGGACTGATAGAACAACTTCCACTGACAGGATCGTCATCGAAATCGGTATGAACGTAGCAATCAGGTACGCAGCAGGCAGCGACATCGGATGCAGCCGGGAGAACAACGAGGACTCCGGGTTCGCCGGGGCGCGTCTCATCGCGGTCGCGGACGGCATGGGCGGTTACGCCGGCGGCGAGGTGGCCTCCTCGACCGTCATCGGATCGCTGCGCTCACTGGACGCCGAGGCGCCCGTCGAGGACCTCGTCCAGGTGCTCGGCCGCGCGGTCGCCGAGGCCAACGAGAAGCTCCGCATCGTCCGCGAGGAACGCCCCGACCTGTCCCGGATGGGGACCACGCTCACCGCCATGCTCTGGGACGGCGCCCGCGTCGCCCTCGCGCACATCGGCGACTCGCGCGGCTACCTGCTCCGCGACAACGAGCTGTTCCAGATCACGCAGGACCACACCATGGACGAGCTGCTCAAGGCCGAGGCCGAGCAGTCCGGCCAGACCCCGGACCCGGCCGAGACCTCACGGCTCTCGCACGTGCTCTACCGCGTGCTGGACGGACGCGAGGACCGCGAGCCCGACCTGCGGATGCGCGAGGCCCGCCTCGGCGACCGCTACCTGCTGTGCTCGGACGGCCTGTCCAACGTGGTGGACCCGCAGACGACCTACGAGGTGCTCGCCGCCGAACCCGACCCGGCGCGCGCCGTCCAGCGGCTGATCGGGCTGGCCCGGGACGGCGGCGGACCCGACAACATCACCGCCGTCGTCGCCGACGTCGTCGAGGCCGACCACCTCGCCGCCGTCCCGCCGGCCGCCCCCCTCACGGTGGGCGCGGCGGCCAACGCCTGAGACCGCGCGCCCGCCGACCCCCCACCACGGGCCGCACGCCTCACCGCGTCGTGCCGTCCTGCTCCCACGGCCGCGCACCGACGCCGCAGCTCCCACCGGCGCCCCACCGCCCCACGCCCGCGCACCCAGGCCGCGCCTCGTGTCGCCGCGCACTTGAGTGACGCGCCGCCCGGGCGTCACCGCACCGCCGCAACGTCCCTCGCGCTGCCGCGCGTCATCGTGTTCCTCTTGTGGCGCATCTGCGTGTTCAGGCGTTTCCAATGCGTTGCTTTTTCGGACTCCTCGCGTCGTATTCAGATCCCCGTCGCGCCCTTCCTCCGGCCGCGTCGCCGGCTTTCCGCTTCCTGAACGCCGCCTTCTGATTCGCCGTACTTCACGGGTTGGCCACCTTGGGCCGGACCGCCCGCCGGACGGCCGTCAACCGGCTGCTACCTGGTGGTTTTCGGGTTCGAGTGACGGATGTGGCAGGTGCGAGCGTTCTGTTACGCTGTCCGACCGGTTCCGGGCTGACCTGCTACGTCCTATCCCGGCAATCGTGCACTCCGTTGGGGCGAAATGTCTTACCCTGCTGCCAGGGTGAGGCCGGTCAAGCGCCAGGTAACGGTCGCATCGCGGATACCTGTCCTGACTTGACCCGACGCGGGGTGGACCCGATATATGGGTCACTCGGACGAAGTGTCATCGAGGCGGAGGAATCGGTGGGGGGAACGACCGGACCGACGGCCGTCGGCGCGCCGCGCGGCGCGCTCGGCGTCCTGGTCGACCGGAGCCTCGTCGCCGCGCGACGCGGCCCCCTGGGCGCAGCCCTGCGGGTCGCGGCCATGGCCACGGCGGCGGTCGCCGCGGCCTGGGTCCACCGCGTCCACGACCCCGGCGTGATCTGTCCCCTCCGGACGGTCACCGGGATCCCCTGCCCCCTGTGCGGGGGCACCACCGTGTTCCTCGAGTTCGGTGCGGGCCGTCCCGGCCGGGCCGTGCTCGCCAACCCGGTGGCGCTCACCGGAGCCGTGGCGGTCGCCCTGGCTCCGCTCGGGCTGGGGGCCCGGTGGTGGGAGCTGGCTCCGAAGACCCGTCGCGGGGTCCTCGTGGCCGCACTCGCGGCCTCGGAGCTCTGGCAGCTCGTCAGGCTCGGCGTCCTGCGGGTCTGAGCAGGCGTCCGTCGCCCGCCAGGTCCGTGGAGCCCTCCCGGGCCGGCGGACGTCACAACACCACAGGGTCAATCAATCAAGGAGCGAGTGTGGGCAACCCCTACGACCCGTACGGCCAGCAGCAGCCGGGGTACGGTCAGCAGCAGCCGGGTTACGGCCAGCAGCCCGGCTACGGGCAGCAGCAGCCGGGATACGGCCAGCAGCCGCAGCAGCCGGGCTACGGGCAGCAGCCCGGGTACGGCCAGCAGCAGCCGGGTTACGGCCAGCAGCAGCCCGGATACGGCCAGCAGCCGGGATACGGCCAGCAGCCGGCGCAGCCGGCCTACGGCCAGCCGCAGTACTACGGCGGCGCGCCCGGCGGCGGCGGCCAGCTCGCCGAGTGGGGTTCCCGCGTCGGCGGCGCCTTCATCGACGGCCTGATCGTCGGTCTCCCGACCGGCGTCCTGTACTTCCTGGGCTCCATCATCGCCAGCAACGGCGGCGGCGCGGCGCTGTTCGGCGGCCTGCTGATGCTGATCGGCGCGGCGGCCGGCTTCGGTCTCGGCCTCTGGATGATGTACCAGGAGGGCACCACCGGGCAGACCATCGGCAAGCGCCAGATGGGCATCAAGCTGGTCAGCGGCGACACCGGCCAGCCGATCGGCTTCGGCATGGCCTTCGTGCGCCGGCTCTGCCACGTCGTCGACAACATCGCCTGCTACGTGGGCTGGCTGTGGCCGCTGTGGGACGAGCGCAAGCAGACCTTCGCCGACAAGATCGTCAACACCCTCGTCGTCCGCGCCTGACCAAGGCCTTCCTCGCTGCGGGGCGTCCTCCAAGGGGGAGACGCCCCGTTCCGCGTTTCCGGGCCCGGCTCACCGCGTCCGGCCCGGCTCGCAGCGTCCGCCGCGCCGTAGGGCGGGGGAGCGGTCAGGAGACCGGGTCGAAGACGCTGTCGCAGGCGGAGACCACGGCCCGCCGGACGGCCCGGTCCAGCAGCCGCAGGGCCTCGTCGCGGCGGCGCATCCGCGCGGCGTCCAGGCCGCGCGCCTCCATCCGGCGTGCCAGCCGGACGACCGTCGCGAGGTGGACGGCGCGGGCCGCGGTGCGTTGCGCCCGGGGCGGGTACCCGGGCGCGAGCGGCGGCTCGTCCGCCCCGGCCGAGCGCAGGTTCATCAGCTCGTCGGCGATCTCCGGCGGGACGGGCGCGACGTCGTTCACCGTGAGCAGCGCCTCGGTGGCCTCCCGCATCGCCATCGTGAGGTCCCGGTCGGCCTCCGGAAGGGACGGCACGTCGGGCCGTCCGGCGGCCGCGGGCGACACCTCCCACCGCACGCCCGCGTACGACGAGCCGCGCAGGTCCACGCGCGGGACCAGCCCCACGGCGCGGTCGGAGAGGACGGCCACGACCGCGGACTCCGCCTCGATCGCCGCCCGGTTGAACACCGCCGGGCCGGTCAGCCCGAGCGGGTCGCCGGGCACCGGCAGCGCCAGCCGCAGCGCCGTCATCCCCTCCACGCGGAGCTCGCCGAGCGCCTGCCGCAGGGTCACGTCCCCGCCCGCTCCGGGCAGCCCGAGCGCCGGATCCGCATGGTGCGCGGGACCCACCGCGCCCCCGGCGGACACCGGGTCCGGGGCGGGCCGCGGGGGGCCGACGAGCTGGGGCCCGGCGGCGCGTTCGACCGCGTCCACCGCCTCGTCCAGGCCCACGTGTCCGGCGAGCCAGGCGTTCCCCCACGCGCAGAGCGCGGTCGCCGCGTCGCCCGTCGAGCCCGTTCGGTCAGCGCCTGCGTCCATGCCGACCACCATAAGCGCTGCGAATCGCATAGGTTCTCTCTTGCGAATCGGATCACCTGAGTAGCCAGATTGGGGACAAAGGCGCGCGATGGCCGGCGAGGTACTGAGACTCCGGGGAGTCGGCGTCAAGCGCGAGGGGGCCTCCCTGCTGCGCGACGTCACATGGACGGTGGACGAGGGCGACCGGTGGGTGGTCGTGGGGCCGAACGGGGCGGGCAAGACGACGCTGCTCCAGATCGCCGCCGCGCTGCTGCACCCCACCGAGGGGGAGGTGGAGATCCTCGAGGAGCGGGTCGGCCGCACCGACGTGTTCGAGCTGCGGCCCCGCATCGGGTTCGCGAGCGTCGCGGTCGCGGAGAAGGTCCCCGCCGGGGAGACCGTCCTCGACGTGGTGCTGACCGGCTCGTACGCGATCATCGGCCGGTGGCGGGAGGAGTACGAGTCCACCGACCTCGCGCGCGCGATCGGGCTGCTGGAGGCGCTCGGCTGCTCCGAGCTGGTCAAGCGGCGGTTCGCCACGCTGTCGGAGGGCGAGCGCAAGCGCGTGCAGATCGCCCGCGCGCTGATGCCCGACCCCGAACTGCTCCTGCTGGACGAGCCCGCCGCCGGTCTCGACCTCGGCGGACGTGAGGACCTGGTGCGCCGGCTCAGCGTCCTCGCGAACGACCCGGCCGCGCCGACGACCGTGATGGTCACCCACCACGTCGAGGAGGTCCCGGAGGGCTTCACGCACGCCCTGCTGCTGCGCAAGGGCGGCGTCGTCGCCGCCGGGAAGGTGGACGAGGTGTTCACGCCCGAGCACCTGACCGCCTGCTTCGGCCTCCCCCTGACCGTGGACCGGCAGAACGGCCGCTGGTACGCGCGAGCGGTGTACTGATCCGGCCCGCCGCGACCGATCACGGCGGTGGGGGCCGGTGCCCGTCCGGCCGCTGACCTGCGTCTCGGCATGTGGACGGACGACCCCGGCGAATCCGGCGAATTTGCCCTTCCCTAGCATCGGGGGACTCGCAGCACGCTCGGATCATGGGACGGGACGACAGTGGACTTGTTCGACGCGGTCGCGGTCTTCGCCGCGGGGATCGCCGCGGGCGGGATCAACACCGTGGTGGGCTCCGGCTCGCTCATCACGTTCCCGACGATGGTGGCCCTCGGCTTTCCGCCCGTGACCGCGAACGTCTCCAACAACATCGGGCTCGTCCCCGGGTCGGTGACCGGCGCCTACGGCTACCGGGACAAGCTCCGGGGGCAGCGCGGGCGGCTGCTGCGGCTCGGCAGCGCGTCGGTGCTGGGCGCGGCGCTCGGCTCGCTGCTGCTGCTGGAGCTGCCCGCCTCGGCGTTCGACGTGATCGTCCCGGTCCTGATCGTCATCGCGCTGGTGCTGGTGATCGTCCAGCCGCGGCTGCAGGGCTTCCTGCGCGCGCGGGAGCGGCGGCACCGGGAGGACGGCGGCGTCGGCCTGTGGTCCGGGGTGTTCGGCGCGGGCGTGTACGGCGGCTACTTCGGGGCGGCGCAGGGCATCGTCCTGATCGGCCTGCTCGGCACCGCGCTGAAGGAGGACCTGCAGCGCGTCAACGCCGCCAAGAACGTGCTGTCGGCGCTGGTCAACGGCACCGCGGCGGTCGTCTTCATCAGCTCCTGGGCGATCGGCCGGACCGGGATCGACTGGATGGCCGTGCTGCTCATCGCGGCCGGTTCGACGCTCGGCGGGCTGCTCGGGGCCAAGGTCGGGCAGCGCATCCCGTCGAACGTGCTGCGCGCGGTGATCGTGGTCGTCGGGCTGGTCGCGCTGTACAGATTCCTGGTCTGACCTGCGATTTCGACGGTTGGCGACCCCTTGATCTGGGTATGAGTCGAATATACGTTCGACGTGGCGAGGGGTGCTCATGAAGGGCGACAGGGTCGAGATCGTCATCGACGCGGGCGGCGAGGGCGTCCGCACCTACGAGGTCGCCGCCACCCGGGCCGGCCGCCGGGTCGAGATCGACACGCGGCGCGGCGTGGTGGAGGTCAGCGAGGTCACCCGCACCGGAACACCCGTCCGCACCGCCCGGTTCATGGCCAGCCGCGTCCTCGCGCTGGTCGAGTACCCGATCTCGGACGAGGCGCCGGACGTGTCGGAGACGTCCGGATCGTCCGACGGGTGAACGCGGACGGCTGAGCGCCGGCCGCTGACCGGTCGTCCCGGCGTCGGGACGGCCGGCGGCGTCGGGACGGCCGGCGGCGTCGGGACGGTCCGGCGGTGTCAGGACGGTCCGGCGGTGTCAGGAGAGCGGGCGGACCTGGACGATGCCCTCCTCGCTGACGCGGGTCTCGAAGGCGGGCTGGCGGCCGGTGGCGGGTCCGTGGACGACGGTGCCGTTCGCGACCCGGAACGTGCTGCCGTGCCAGGGGCAGACGACGCAGGTGTCCCCGGCGTCGTCGACCGTGATCCGGCCCTGGTGGAGCGGCCCGGCGAGGTGGCTGCAGCGGTCGGCGAGGACGTGGACCTCGTCGTCCTCGCGGAGCACGAACAGGCTGATGTAGCCGAGCGTGCGGCGGACCGGCCAGCCGTCCGGCAGGTCGGCGGCGGCGCACAGGTCGTGCCAGCCGAGCGGGACCAGATGGGAGACCTGGTCGGCGTGGTTCGCCCCGGCGGCCTGCCGGAAGGCGAGATGCCCGCCGAGGTAGCTCCCCGCGAAGACCGCGCCGAGGGCCGCCAGGCTGAGGACGCGGCCCGCGCCGTCCCGGCCGCGCAGCCGGGCGATCAGGGACGCGGTGTACAGGGTGCTGGCCGTCGCGGTCGCCATCGCGTGGACGAGCCCCACACGCTGCTGCTCGCGGTGCAGGGCGGACCAGTCGGCGAGGCCGGTCAGCGCGGTCGGCACGGCCCCGGCGAGGCCCACGGCGACCAGCGTGGACGACGCGCGCCGGGTGCCCGGGAGCAGGTCGAGGACGGCCGCGGAGATCCAGGCGCCCATCGGCACGTCGGTGAGCGGCGGATGCGCCGGATGGCCGATCGGGACGCCGTGCAGCGCGTCCTTGGCCTTCCCCGGCGGGAGCACCCGCTGGACGCCCGTGGAGATCACGCGGATGGCGCGGTCCAGGGCCCCGGCCTGCTCCAGGCTCTCGGCCATGTCCACCGGGTGCGGCCGGACCTGCGGCCGGGGACCGCGCCGGAAGATGTCGCTCGCCCGTCGGTTCAAGGTCGTCCCCTCCTCGGGTGCGTGCCTGCGTTCCGGTTCCGGACGGATCCGGCCCGGAGGGCTCCGGTGCTCCGGCGGCCGCGGCAGGCGGCCGCCGGTGACGCCGGGCCACCGCCTCGGCCGCGACCGCCGCCCGGGCGGCCGGGTGGCCGCCGCCTGGACGGAGCCGTACGGGCGGACCCGTACGGGCGGACCCGGACGGCGCCGGTGCCCTCCGCCGGGACGGACCGTCCACGCCGAGGTGAGTCCTACCAGTGGGTAAGGATCCCTAAACCCGGCATCGGACACCCCCTACCCGTCCGAAACCAAAGATCACCACGGCTTCCGGACCGCCCGCCGGGCGGCCGGCGGCCCTTCGACGCCCGGCCGACCCGGCGGCGGGACGGATCGGAGCACACCGGACATCCGGCTCCGACCTGGCCGGACGGGTCGGAAAGATCTTGATGGGGGACCCCAACGCTTTGCCGGGGCCGGACGTTCTAGAGGGGTGAGGGCAGCGGGGTGAGGGTGACGGGGACGCCGTTGAAGGCGGCGTTTCCGGAAAGGGGGTCGATGAGGTGGGCATCGGTGACGGCGTTGACGTTGACACCCGGCCGGGCGGCGGCGACCCGGGCGCGGGAGCCGGGCAGGCCGTGGCCCCAGCCGTGCGGAAGGCTGACGACACCCGGCATCACGGTGTCGGTCGGGGCGGCGACGGCCTCGACCGCGCCGGTCCGGGACGTCACGCGCACCCGGGCGCCCGCGGCGATCCCGAACCGCTCGGCGTCGGCCGGGTTCAGCTGCAGGGTGCAGGTGTTGGAGCCGCCGAGCAGCTCCGGGACGTTGTGCAGCCAGCTGTTGTTCGAGCGCAGCTGCCTGCGCCCGATCAGGACGAGGTCGGGGCGCGGGGCGTCCAGGGCGGCGGCGAGCCGGTCGACGTCGGCGGCGAACGCGGGCGGGCACAGCTCGACGCGGCCGGACGCGGTGCACAGCACCTCGGCGAGGCGCGGCTTCAGCGGGCCGAGGTCCACGCCGTGCGGGTGCTCGTCGCGCAGCCGGGCGAGGGTGAGGCCGTTCGGGTCCGCGCCGAAGCCCTCTCCGTAGGGGCCGAGCCGCAGCATCATGTCCAGGCGCTGCTCGGTGGGCGACGAGCCGTCCGCGAGCACCTTGCGCAGCTCGGCGGGGTCGCGGCCGTGGACGGGCGAGCCGGCCGCCGCCACCGCCCGGCCCAGCGTGGACATGATGACCAGCTCGTCCAGGTCGGCGGGGGATGCGTCGG
>NZ_JBFAOF010000143.1:0-11619 GCF_040675125.1 Spirillospora sp. NPDC049652
CTTCTCCGGGGCGGTGGCGGGCCGGGCGGGCGCGGGCAGGACGCGGGCCGGGTCCTCGACGCGCTCGGCGTCGATGCCGACCGCCCGCGCGATGCCCGCGTAGTCGACCTCGCCGTTGTCGGTGCCGTGCGCGGGCAGGCCGTCCACGAGCATCTCCAGCTCGACCATCCCGAGCGACCCGTTGTCGAACAGCACGATCTTCACCGGGAGCCGGTGCTGCCGGATGGTGATCAGGTCGCCGAGCAGCATGCTGAGCCCGCCGTCCCCGGACACCGAGACCACCTGGCGGCCGGGGTAGGCGAACTGCGCGCCGATCGCGTGCGGCATCGCGTTCGCCATCGAGCCGTGCAGGAAGGACCCGATGATGCGGCGGCGTCCGTTCGGGGTGAGGTAGCGCGCGGCCCACACGTTGCACATGCCGGTGTCCACCGTGAAGACCGCGTCGTCGGCGGCGACGTCGTCCAGCACGGCGGCGGCGTACTCGGGATGGATCGGCGTGTGGTGCTCGATGTCGCGGGTGTAGGCGTCGACCACCTTCTCCAGCGAACGGGTGTGCTTGCGGAGCATCCCGTCCAGGTACGACACGTCCGTCTTCTGCCGCACCTTGCCCATGACCTGTCGCAACGTCTCCCCGACGTCCCCGTGGACGGCCAGCTCCAGCGGGGTGCGGCGGCCCAGCCGGGACGCGTCGTAGTCGATCTGGACGGTCCGCTTGCCCGGCAGGAACTGGTCGTAGGGGAAGTCGGTGCCGAGCAGCAGGACCAGGTCGGCCTCGCGCATCGCGTCGTAGCAGGCGCCGTAGCCGAGCAGGCCGCTCATCCCGACGTCGAACGGGTTGTCGTACTGGATCCACTCCTTGCCGCGCAGCGAGTGCCCGATCGGGGACAGCACGCGCCGGGCCAGCTCGATCACCTCGTCGTGCGCGTTCCGCACCCCGTCGCCGCAGAACAGCATGACCCGCGAGGCCCGGTTGACCAGGCCCGCGAGCTGCTCGACCTGGTCGGCGGGCGGATGCAGGACGCCCTTGCGGACGAGCATGTCGGAGCGGCCCACCGGGGCCGGGACGTCCCGGTCGGCGACGTCGCCGGGCAGCGCGAGGACCGCGACGCCGCCGATCCCGACCGCGTGCTGGATCGCGGTCCGGACGATCCTCGGCATCTGCTCCGGGCCGCTGACCAGCTCCCGGTACACGCTGCACTCGGCGAACACGCGCTCCGGATGGGTCTCCTGGAAGAAGCCCATCCCGATCTGCGCGCTCGGGATCTGGGAGGCGATGGCGAGGACGGGCGCGCCGGTGCGCTGCGCGTCGTACAGGCCGTTGATCAGGTGCGTGTTGCCCGGCCCGCAGCTTCCGGCGCAGACCGCGAGCCGCCCGGTGAGCTGCGCCTCGGCGGCGGCCGCGAAAGCGCCGGCCTCCTCGTTGCGGACGTGCGCCCACTCGATCCCGTCGGTCCGCCGGACGGCGTCCACGACCGGGTTGAGGCTGTCCCCGACCACGCCGTAGACGCGCCGGACCCCCGCCTGCCGCAGGATCTCGATGAGCTGCTCGGCGACCGTCGCCATGTCCGCGCCTCCCCCGATGGAACGATCTTCCCTCCGGCAAGATCCCCGTGGCCGCGCGGGGCTAACCGTCGCTTCGGGGGTAGGACACCGGCCATGGGGGATTTCCGGATGCGGCGCGCCTACGACGCGCCCGAAACGGCGGACGGCGCGCGCGTGCTGGTGGACCGGCTGTGGCCGCGCGGCCTGTCCAAGGAGCACGCCGAGCTGACCGAGTGGGCCAAGGAGGTCGCGCCCTCCGACGAGCTGCGCAAGTGGTACGGCCACGACCCGGCGAAGAAGGCCGGGTTCGCCCGCCGCTACCGCGCCGAGCTGGACGCCCCGGAACGCACCGAGATAGTGCTCCACCTGCGTGAACTCGCCGAGAGCGGGCCGGTCACGCTGCTCACGGCGACCAAGGAGGTCGAGGAGAGCCACCTCCCGGTGCTCCGCCGCCGCCTCCAGGGCTGAACCTCCCTCCCGCCGTCTCGTCAGGCCTGCTCGGCCGGCGGCACCTCCTGGGTGGCGGTGCGCTGGGCCGCGCGCTCGGCCTCGCGGGCGGCGTCCGCCTGCCGGGTGAGGGCCGCGACCGCCTCCTCGTCGCGGGTCAGGTTCAGGCCGGTGGACGGGTCGAAGATGTGCAGCCGCGCGGTGTCCACCCACAGCTCGGCGTCCTGACCCGCGTGGATCCCACTGGACGGGTCGAGCGCGACGACGGCCTGCGTCCGGAGCTGGTCGCCGTCGAGCTCCCGGGACAGGTCGCGCAGGCGCGTGGCGACGTCCTGCGGGGCCTCGTAGGGGACGTACGCGTACAGCTCGTTGCCCAGCCATTCGGTGACGTCCACGCGCGCCTGGACCACCGTGCCGCGCGAGCGCTTGTCCGCGCTGACCAGCGACGCGTCCTCGAAGGCCTCCGGACGGACGCCGACGAGCACGACCCGGCGGTCGCCCACGGCGTCCAGCCGCGCGCGGTCGTCCAGGGGCAGCGCGCCGAGCGGGGTGCGCAGCTGCGAATCCTCGATCGTGGCGGGCAGGAAGTTCATCGACGGCGCGCCTATGAACCCCGCGACGAACAGGTTCCTGGGCTGCTCGTACAGCTCGCGCGGGCTCCCGACCTGCTGCAGCTCGCCCTTGCGCAGCACCGCGACGCGGTCCCCGAGCGTCATCGCCTCGGTCTGGTCGTGCGTGACGTACACGGTCGTCACGCCGAGCCGCCGCTGGAGGCGCGAGATCTCCGTGCGCATCTGCCCGCGCAGCTTGGCGTCCAGGTTGGACAGCGGCTCGTCGAACAGGAACGCGTCGGCCTCTCGGACGATCGCCCGGCCCATCGCGACGCGCTGCCGCTGACCGCCGGACAGGTTGGCGGGCTTGCGCTCCAGGTGCTCGGTGAGTTCCAGCAGGTCCGCGGTCTCCCGGACGCGCCGGTCCACCTCGTCCCCGGGCACCTTGGCGAGCCGCAGCGGGAACGCGATGTTCTCGAACACGGTCAGGTGCGGGTAGAGCGCGTAGTTCTGGAACACCATCGACAGGTTCCGCTCACGGGGAGCGACTGTGTTCACCCGGCGGTCCCCGATCCGCATGTCGCCGGACGTGATGTCCTCCAGCCCGACGATCATCCGCAGCAGCGTGGACTTCCCGCACCCGGACGGCCCCACGAGGATCATGAACTCGCCGTCCCGGACGTCCAGGGACACGTCGTTCACGGCCGGGAACCCGTCGCCGTACCGCTTGACGATGTGGGACATGGTGATGGCGGCCATCGCGGCTATCCCTTCACGGCGCCGGCGGTCAGCCCGGCGACGATGCGGCGCTGGAACAACAGGACGATGACGACGACCGGCACGGTCACCACCACGGCGGCGGCGCAGATCGCGGTCGTGGGCTGCTGGAAGAAGCTGGCCCCGGTGAAGAACGCCAGCGCGGCCGGAACCGGGCGGGCGCTGTCGGTCGAGGTCAGCGAGATGCCGAAGACGAAGTCGTTCCAGCAGAAGAAGAACGTCAGGATCGCCGCGGTGAACACGCCCGGCGCGGCCAGCGGGACGATCACCTTGCGGAACGCCTGCCAGGTCGTCGCGCCGTCCACCTGGGCCGCCTGCTCCATCTCCCACGGGATCTCGCGGAAGAACGCCGACAGCGTCCAGATCGCCAGCGGCAGCGCGAACGAGACGTACGGGATGATCAGCCCCGGCCAGGTGTCGTACAGGCCGATGTCGCGCCAGAGGTCGAACAGCGGCCCGACCAGCGACACCACCGGGAACATGGCGATCGCGAGCGCGAACGACAGGATCGCGCGCTTGCCCGGGAACTCCAGCCGCGCGATGGCGTAGGCGACCAGCGTCGCGAACACGACGCCGACGGCGGTCGCGATCAGCGAGATGCCGATCGAGTTGACCAGGGCCGAGGTGAACAGGCCGGTCTGGAAGACGGTCCGGTAGTTGTCCAGGGTCCAGGTGTGCGGGAGGAAGCCGTGCCGGTTGCCGACCTCGCCGGGCTGCTTGAACGAGAGCATCACGATCCACAGGATCGGGACGGCCGTCCAGACGAGGATGAGCAGCGAGCCGACGGCCCACAGCCACTTCGAGCGGGCGCTTTCCATGGTCAGCGGTCACCTCGTTCCGTGGTCGGCGGAGTGGTCGCGGGCGGGGCCTTCGCCGTGGTCGGCGGTGTGGTCGCGGGCGGGGGCGACGGGGTGTTCACCGGTCCCCCCGCACCTGCGACAGGTCCACCCGGAAGCCCCGGATGAACACGGCCGCGATCAGCACGACGGACAGGAACAGCAGCACCCCGACGGCGTCCCCGAGCCCGATCGCGGTCCGGGTGATCGTCTGCCGGTAGGTGAGGAACGACAGCGTCTCGGTCTTCTCCTGGCCGGAGGTCATCACGAAGACGTTGTCGAAGATCCGCCACGCGTCCAGGGTGCGGAACAGCACCGCGACGAGGATCGCGGCCTTCATGTTCGGGATCGTCACCCGCCACAGCCGCTGCCGGGCGGTCGCGCCGTCCACGGTCGCGGCCTCGCCGAGGTCGCGCGGCACCTGCGCGAGCCCGGCGAGCAGCAGCAGCGACACGAACGGCGTGGTCTTCCAGATCTCCGACAGGACGATCACGAGCAGCGACGCCCAGCGGTGCGAGAACCACGCGAAGTCGCCCAGCCCGAACCACGAGTTCACGAACCCCGACTGCAGGTCGAACGCGTACTTCCAGGCGAACGCCGAGATCACCGTGACGATCCCGTACGGCAGCAGGATCGCGGTCCGGACGGTCCGCCGGGCGAACACCGCGCGGTGCATCACCAGCGCGAACGCGAACCCGATGACGAGCTCGACCGCGACCGTCACCGCCGTGATGACCAGCGTGGTCAGCACGTCCTGCCAGAACAGCGGGTCGCCGAGCGCGGTCGCGTAGTTGGAGAACCAGACGAACTTCCGGTCGTCCGGGGCGGTCAGCCGGTACCGGAACAGCGACAGGTACAGCGCGTTGACCAGCGGATACGCGGTGACCAGCAGCATCACCGCGACGGCCGGGGCGGACAGGAGCAGGCCGAGGCGGCGTTCCGCGCGGCCCCGGTCGGAGAGTTCGGCGCGGGCGCGTCCGCCGGGCGCGGACCGTCCGTCCGCCGTCGCCGCGGCGCTCTCACCTGGAGTGGCGCTCATGCGTGCCTCCTAGAGCAGGGCCTTGTCGCGGAGGACCTGGCCGATGAACGACGCCGAGCGGCGCGGGGTCGTCGCCGGATTCACCGACGCCGGCGGATGCCAGCGGGACTGGATCGCCCCGGAGACGTCCCCGTAGTACGGCGTGACGGGACGCGGGGCGGCGGCGTTGATCGAGTCGCGCAGCAGCCCGGCCATCGGGAACTGCTTGACCACCTCGGGGTCGTCGTAGACGGCGGCGCGCGCGGCGGGGTTGCCCGAGTCGAGCATGTACTTCTTCATGTTCCCGGCGGTCGTCACGCACCTGACGGCGTCCACGGCCTCGGCCTTGTGCTTGCCGTACGCGCCGACGGCGAGCTCGATCCCGCCGAACGGCGGCCTGGCCTTCACACCCTCGGTGACCTGCGGATACGGCGCCCAGCCGAGGTCATCGGGAACGGTCTTCGGGATGGTGCCGGCCTTGGCGTCGCCGGTCTCGGCCTGCCAGACGTAGCCCCAGTTCAGCAGGAACCCGCCGCGCTGTCCGTTCAGCAGGGACCGCGCCTGCTCCTCGACGTCGGTCGCGAGCGTCGGGCTCGCCGCCCGGGACCGCGCGAGCCGCCGGATGATCCGCGCGGCCTGCCCGCCGGCGGGGCCGTCGATGGCGATCCGCGCGTCCGCGCCGTTCTCGCCGCCGGTGAGGACGTGCCCGCCGGCCGACTCGACGAGGGCGTTGATCCACACCATGTAGCCCTCGTACTTGTTGCCCTCCTCGCCGACCGTCGTCCCGGTCCGCTCGGCGGCGTCGATCATCTTGTCCCAGGTGAAGCCCGGTGCGGCGGGGGCGACGCCCGCCTTCTTCGCGACCGACTTGCGGTACCAGAGCACCTGTGTGTTCGCCCAGAACGGCGCGGCGTACAGCCGTCCCTTCCAGGTGGAGCTCTGCACGGCCGCCGCGAACACCCCCTGCGTGAGCGCCGGCGCCTCCGCGCCGGTGAAGGGGCGCAGGAACCCGGCGTTGGCGGCCTCGGCCACGAACACCGGGTCGAGGCTCATCAGGTCGAGCCCGGAGTCCTTGGCGGCGAGCCGCCGGACGAGCTGCTCGCGCTGCTGGCTCGCGTCCGACGGCAGCAGCGAGGTCTTGATCCGGTACCGGCCGCCGGACGCGGCCGAGCAGGACTTCGCCAGGCGGTCCTGCGCGCCGTTGTCGGGGTTGATGTACCAGTTCAGCGTGGGCGTTCCGCCGCCTCCGCCGCAGGCGGCGAGACCGGCGGCCAGCAGCGCCGTGGCCAGCGAGCCGCGCACGGCCCGCCTTCCGGGGCCTGTCCTCGATCGTTCGACCATCCGGACCTCCCGAAGCCGTCCCGCCACGGCGGGAGCAGCTTCGCGGACGTCCCCGGGGGACGCGCGGCGGGGGCTCGGTCCGTCCCCGCCCGTCCACGGTCGCGGCAGGATGGCCTCATCAGAACACCGGTATGCGGACCCTGTCGAGGGCCGGTTTCGGACACCTGAGCAAGCCGCGACACGCCGTTCCCCCTGACCACATCCGTCCCCATCGGCGGCGGAAGGCCCGACGCGGGCTCTGTCCGAAAACCGGGTGGCCATGAGGGTTACGGTGTTGAACCGCTTCCGGCCCCGAACCGTCATAGTCGGGACCGAGCACGACATGAGGGGACGCACTGTGACCAGGCCGAACGAATACTCCGGGCCCGGGTGCCTGATCTGGCCCCTCATGGTGATCGTGCTGCCGTTCCGGCTGGCCTGGGAACTGCTGGTGCTCATCGGGCGCGGCATCGGCTGGCTGCTCGTCCAGTTCGGCCGGTACGTCCTGCGGCCGATCGGCATCGCGCTCTACTACGTGCTGGTCAAGCCCGTCGTGTGGGTGTGGACGGCGCTGCTGCTCCCGCCGCTGCGGCTGCTCGGCGCCTTCCTGGCCTGGATCGGGCGCGGCCTCTGGGCCGGTCTCGCCTGGATCGGCCGGTACGTGCTGCGGCCCATCGCGATCGCGATCGCCTGGGTGCTCAACATCCTGATCGTCGTGCCGCTGACGTTCCTCTGGCGGTACGTGCTCGTCCCGATCGGCCGCGGGCTCGCCTGGATCTGGGAGCACGCCCTGTTCCCGGTGCTGAGCGCCGCCTGGTGGGCCGCCGGACGCGTGCTGTACTACCTGCTGGTCGTCCCGGTGAAGTACCTGGTGGTGCTGCCCGTCCGCTGGCTCTGGGTGAACGTGGCGCGCCCGATCGGCCGCGCGCTGCGGGCGGTCTGGGACGCGACGTTCGGCCCGGTCTTCCGCTGGCTGAACGAGGTCTTCTCCACCCCGGGCCGCTGATGTCCTCTCAGCGGCTCAGCAGGCGTTTGGTGACCTCGCGGGCGGCGGCCTCCTCGTCCTCGTCCCGCACCGGGACCCACACCCGCCGGACGGTGCCGTCGGCCAGCTCGCCCCGCCACCAGCCCTCCCGTTCGGCCCAGAACTCGGCGAGCAGTCGCATCTGGTCGTCCCTGACCGCGTAGGTGCCGTCCCGAGTGCGCCACAGAGTGACCACCCTCATGCGCCCTCCCGCCAGCACCCGGAGCCGAACCTCCCAAGCATGCGCCGCCGCGCCCTCCCCAAGGGCGGGATCCCGCGGGACCATCCGTCCCGCCGGCCTCACCCGCCCGAGGGGTCATCGGTCCATCATCGTTCACCCGCGGGGGCGAGGCCGGTCAAAAGGGCGGTGAGGGCGCGCTCGAACCGGGCCTCGTGGTCGGAGGGCGTGCCGAGCCCGTCCGCCACCGCCTGGGCCACGCGCGGATGCCGCTCCAGATCGGGCAGCTCAGGCTCGGTGTCGGCGGGCACCTCGGCCAGGACGTGGCCCACGGTGAACGTGGCGACCGTGTTCAGCAGGCCGACGGCCTCCAGAGGCGTCAGGCCGATATCGGCCAGCGCCGCGAGCGCCTCCTCGACCATGTCCAGGCCGCCCGGCGTGCTCATCGGCCGGGACGCCAGCAACGACACGACGCGCGGATGCGCGAGCAGCTCACGGCGCAGCGACCGGGCGAAGTCGGCGATCCACTCCAGGCCGGGCCCCGGCCGCGGGCGGGCCTCGGCGATCACGCGCTCGACCAGGCCGTCCAGGAGAGCGTCCTTGTTCGGGACGTAGTGGTACAGCGTCATCGCCTCGACGCCCAGCTCGGCGCCCAGGCGGCGCATGGACAGCTTGGCCGGGCCGTCGCGGTCGACCAGGGCCAGCGCGGCGTCGAGGACGCGCTCCCGGGTGAGGCCGACGGGTTTACCCACAGGTTCTCCTTCCGGCTTGACTCTCTTACGGCGTAAGACGCATCATAGTCGCGTCCGAATGTCTTACACCGTAAGAGGGAGGGTGGGCATGTCCGCCACCGCCGTCGTCACCGCGTTCTTCGCCGCCGTCAACGAGCGCCGCCTCGCCGACCTGCGCCAGGTCATGGCCGCCGACGTGGTCGACCACAACAAGATCATCCACGGCGAGCCGGACGAGCCCGGCGCCGCCTTCGACGCCATCGCGATGCAGCTGGAGGCGTTCGGCGACTACCACTGCCGCGTCGACCAGCTCGTCGCCTCCGGCGACACCGTCGTGGCCCGCTGCACGCAGTCCGGCACCCACACGGGCACGCACCCGCGCATGCCGGTCCCGACCGGGCGCGCCTTCGAGAACGAGATGATCCTGGTCTTCACCCTGCGGGACGGCATGATCAGCGAGATCCGCGGCGTCTCCGACCGCCTCGGCCTGTTCGCCCAGCTCGGCTGGGCCTGGCCGGACGCCGCATGACCCGCGCGGGCTCCCCACCCCAACGGTCAAGCGCAGCGGCCGGCACGGCATCCAGCGCGACGGTCGGCACGGCGGGCGGCAGGGCGGTCAGGCGCGTCTCCCGGCGGTCATGCGCGGCGGCCGGGCGTGCCGTCCGACGGTCACGCACGGCGGTCGGCGCGGCGGTCGGCGCGGCGGTCGGGCGCGCCGCCCGGTGCGTCGTCTGGCGCGTCGTCCGGAGGCTGCGGTCAGGGGCGGCGGACGCGGTACCGCAGGTGCGTGACGCCCTTCCCCTGGACGGTCCGGATCGGGCCTTCCAGGTCGAGCGGGCCGTTCTCCAGCGGGCCGAAGTACGGCACGCCGCCGCCGAGCATGACCGGGACGAGCGCCATGCCCACCTCGTCCAGCAGTCCCGCGTCGAGGCACTGGGTGGCGATCGTGCCGCCGTTCACACCGACGTCCCGGCCGTCCGCGATCTCCTTCGCCGTGGCGACCGCCGCCTCGACACCGCCTTCGGTGACGAACGTGAACGGCGCGGTGCCCAGGTGCGGCCAGTCCTTCGGCACCTGGTGCGTCAGCACGACGACGGGGACGTCGAACGGATGCCGCCCCTCCCAGCCGTTGGTGAGGTCGAACAGCCTGCGTCCGACGACGAACGCGCCCGTGCGCGCGAGCGTCTCGCGCAACGCGCCCGCGCTCTCCTCGGTCAGCCGGAAGGTGAGTTCGGGGTGCGTCGTCTCCCAGACCACGTCACCGTTGTCGTACCAGCGGAACAGCCGATCGAAGCCCGTCTCGTCCGGACCCGCGATGTATCCGTCCAGCGAGACGGTCATTTCGGTGTAGACGATGCTCATCACTCCACCTTTCCGCTCGTCGGAAAGACGGACCACCAAGCCACACTGAAGTCATCGCCCGCGCCCGCCCAATTCCTCCCGCACCCCACCGACGCGGCCGGGTGCGTTCGGGACGGGACGCGCGTGCGTCAGACAGGCTCGACCCGGCTGTGCAGAAGGCAGAACTCGTTGCCTTCGGGGTCGGCCAGCACGTGCCAGCTCTCGGCGCCGGTCTGGCCGACGTCGGCGGGCTTGGCGCCGAGCGCGAGCAGCCGCTCCAACTCGGCGTCCTGGTCGCGGTCGGTGGGGTTGACGTCGAGGTGGAGGCGGAGCTTCGCGGGGCGCGGATCGCTACTGGGGTTGAGGACGAGAACGGGCGTCGGGCCGCCGGGGTCGGCACCGGACGGTCCGATCACGATGCTCCCGTCGTCCTCCCGGTCGAGTTCGACGTATCCGAGCACCTCGCTCCAGAACACGGCGAGCCGTTCGGGGTCGGCGCAGTCGATGACCAGCTCGGTGATGCGGCATGCCATGCCCGCCAGTGTACGAGTCCGCACCCGAATTCGATCATGCTCAGCCGCCCGCCCCGGCCTTCCCTCACCGCGTCACGTCCGCACCCTCAGCCGAGTCGCCGCAGGTCCCCCAGGACGTCTCAGCCCCCGAACGGGACGTCCTACGCCGTCCTCGAAACGTCCTCTCAGGGACGCGGGACGTCCCGCCCGGTCCCCGAGACGTCCTCCCGGCGCGCGAGACGTCTTGCACGGTCCTGCAGACGTCCTTTCAGGGACGCGGGACGTCCTACCCCGTCCCCGAGACGTCCCTATCGGAGCGCGGGACGTCCTGCACGGTCTTGGGGACGTCTTGCCCCAACCCCGGGACGTCCTGCGCAGCCTCTGCGACGCCTTCTCCGCGCTGCGGGACGTCCCGGGCCGTCCCCAAGTCGTCCTGCACCGTGCCCGAGACGTCCTTCCCAGGGCGGGGGACGTAGTGGCTGGTCCGAGAGGTGTCCTCGACGCGCGGAACGTCATGTGCGGGCTGCGGGAGACCTTCCACGATGCCCGGAAGGTTCTGCACGATCCGCGGAACGTCCTGAGCAACCTGTGGGACGTCCTGCAACGCCCTCGGGACGTCTTGGGCGACTCGGGGGACGTCCTGCAGCAAGTGCGGAACGTCCTGCACCACCCTGGGGACGTTTTGGAGGGTCAGCGGCACGTTGTCGGCGAGGTGCGGGACGTTCCCGAGAACGTGGCCCGGCACGGTGGGGACGGTCAGTGCCGGCGGCTGGACGGGCAGCACAGGCAGTACCGGCACCACGGGATCGCTGGGCACCGCGCCGGAGATCGCCGGTACCTCGGGATACTTCGGCACCTCCACGATCGGTGGCGTTCCCTCGTCATCCGGCGGCAGGACTGGAGGCTCGGCGTCGTCCGGGACCGGAGAGTCCACACCAGCAGGTGGGGTCGACGCCGGCGATCTGCCGGGGAACGGCTCCCGCACGATGCCGTTGAGCGGAACCGTGACGCTGTGCCCGCCGCGTCCGCCGGGTGCGAGGCCCGGTCCGACGGACGGCGTGGAGGCCGGCACCAGGAACAGTGGGACGAGCGCGGTCCCCACGGTCGCGGTCGCGGCGGCGGACGTCCGCACACAGGTGATGGTCGCCGTCCCGGTCAGCGCCGTGCGCAGGGAGGCGCGGCGGGTCCGGCGCGTCACCGGCGAGGTCGCGTCGGGTTGGCGGGGCAGACCCTCTGGAGTGAGCCGTCCGCCCCGCGCGCTGATCTCCGCCCGGTACGGCGCGAGTTCGGAGTCGGCGAGCGTGTGCAGCACGCGCATCCGCAGCCGTGGCGGCGGAGCCGG
>NZ_JBFAOF010000144.1:0-11529 GCF_040675125.1 Spirillospora sp. NPDC049652
GTGTACTGGCGGGGGTCGCCGCGATAGCCGGACGCGACGTCGGCGGCCGCGGCCTCACCGACGGCGAGGCCGTCGTGGTGAAGTCCGGCGGGCAGCCGTGGGTGATCTGGAAGGACCACCGGATGCAGCTGACCGTCCCGCCGGGGCAGGTCACGGCCATCACCGGCGGCCCGGACGCGGTCGAGGTGCCCCCCGCGTGGCTGAACGCGATGCCCGCCGCGGGCAACTTCGGCGCGCCGAACGTCCCGGGCCGCGGCGGTTCGCACCAGGGGCCCGGCGGACGGCCCGCCCGGATCGGCCAGGTCTTCAAGGCCGACACCGGCGACCGGCCGCTCTGGTACGTCCTGATGGGCGACGGCCTCGCGCAGATCTCCGAGACGCAGGCCCAGCTGCTGCTGCGCTCGCCGGAGACGCTGAAGGCCTACCCGGGGCAGAGCGTCGCCCCCGTCCAGGTGGACGCGGCGTCCGCGCAGCAGGCCGTCGGCTCGCAGCGGCTGATGGACCCGAACCTCCCGCCGACGCTACCGAAGTTCGCCACCTGGGACACCTCCGCGCCGCTGTGCGCGGTGTTCCCCACGGGGTCGTCCGCGGCGCGGCTGACCATGGGCGGGACGCTGCCCGCGCCGTCCGCGGCGACGCTCGGCGCGGGCTCGGCCGGCTCGGCGAACGCGGTGGACCAGGTCGTCCTGCCGCCGGGCGGCGCGGCGCTGATGAGCCTGGTGCCGGGCAGCGGCGAGTCGGGCGGGCAGGCGGCGGGCTCCGGCTCGCTGTCGCTGGTGAACGACCAGGGCATCCGGTTCGCGCTGCCGTCGGCGGACGTGGCGAAGAAGCTCGGCTACGACGCGGGCAAGGCCGCTCCGGTGCCGTCCTCGGTGATCCACCTGATCCCGTCCGGGCCGGCGCTGGACCCGGCGAAGGCCCGCAACCCCGTCCCGACGACGGGCGGCTGACCGCTTCTTCGCGGATCTTCCGGTGTTCGCGGCCACCGACCTCGGGCTTTCCCGGGGCGGCGGCCGTCGGCGTCCTGGCGGCTGAGCTTGGGTTTTGTGATGTCCTGGGTGCTCTCATGGGGCATGTGAGGTGAATCACACGCGTCCGGGTGGATCCTGGCGATCTTCGAATGCGTCGACACCCTGACGGCAAAACCAATATGATCGCTGACATTTCGGGTCACAGGGTGCGCCGCTCCGTCCGATGACGGGGTGGCGCGGTGGGGCGCCCAGCACGGTGCGGCCAGCATGAGCCTGTGACGCGGTGTCAGGACAAGCTCCCCAACCTGGAGGTGACACTGTGGCCGGCCAGTCCGCAGTCGACAGAGCAGCAATGGCCCAGGCGGCCACTCGCATCGAGGAGTCCGCCAACCTCATCAAGGGGCTGCAGAGCCAGCTCGAGGGGCACAAGAGCAACCTCATGAGCGGCTGGGCGGGCAACGCCTCGGTCTCCTTCGACCGGGTCTTCAACGAGTTCCAGACCGACATGAACAAGGTCCGGACCGCCCTCGACGGCATGCACGAGAAGCTCTCGCACACCAAGATCCAGTACGAGAGCACCGAGCAGGAGCAGAACGACGCGGTCAACAAGATCAACGCGCTGCTCAACGGCGGCACCTGATCCACACGGCACCCACCGTCCAGACCGGTCTCAGACCCCCCGAAGGATTTCGATCGTGAGCGACAGTTACACCAAGGCCAATTTCGGCACGATGCAGCAGGCGCAGGCCGACTTCAGCCTCACCTACCGTGCCCTGGTCGACGAGCTCCAGGACCTGGAGAAGGAGCTCGAGAAGCACCTCCAGCAGTGGGAGGGCGACGCCGTCCAGGCGTACTGGGACGCCAAGCGCCAGTGGGACGCGGCCGCCCAGCACATCGGCACCGTCCTCAACCAGCTCGGCGTCGTGATCGGCGAGGCGCACTCCAACTACAGCGCCGCCGAGCGCAAGAACCAGGGCATCTGGGCCGGCTGACACGGCCGCTTGCTCCCCCCGGCCCCGTCGCGCGGGCCGCTCCGGCCGTTCGCACGGCCAGGGCGGCCCGCGTCCACGCGGCCGGTTCCAGGG
This sequence comes from Spirillospora sp. NPDC049652, assembly GCF_040675125.1. Lineage (NCBI taxonomy): Bacteria > Bacillati > Actinomycetota > Actinomycetes > Streptosporangiales > Thermomonosporaceae > Spirillospora > Spirillospora sp. NPDC049652. The sequence goes on from NZ_JBFAOF010000144.1 coordinate 2,057, forward strand.
CCGTGACGCTCCGTAGCCAGGAGAACCAGCAATGAGCAAATACCACCTGACCCCCGGCCAGCTCGCTCAGATCGACCACGTCTACACCGTCGGCTACGGCGAGTACGCGCAGGCCAAGGAGCAGAAGGGGCTGACCCAGCAGGAGTTCGACGCGCTGCCGGAGTACCAGCAGCGCGAGTACTTCTACAAGTACGGTCCGGGCATGCACGCCGGGCACCCCGGGGACGCCGACCACAAGCTCCCGCGGGACGAGCCGGACCGCACCTGGAAGGCCGAGGCGCACCCCGGCTACAAGGTCGACCCGGAGGAACTGCGCGGCATCGCCCGCGACATGCAGTACAAGCTCGACGTCTGGCAGCAGAAGCTGAACGCCGTCGGGGGGATCGCCGTCTCCACCGAGCACCTCGGCGGCATCAAGGGCTCCCAGGACTTCGTCGACCTGGTCAACCAGTCGAAGTCCGGTTTCGGGCAGTACATCAACGACATCGTGACCTCGTACAAGGGTGTCATCGGGAAGTTGAACGCGGCCGCGGACGCCTACGAGCAGGCGCACGACACCACCAAGAAGCAGGTGGGGAAGGTCGACACCAGCGGCACCCCGAACATGACGTGAGCCCGAGCCGGGAGACGCTAAGCAATGACTGAGAACAAGGGATCGTTCCCGATCCGCGACGGGAGGGCCTGGGCGAACCAGGACTTCTCGGATCAGGACTTCGACTCGATCAAGAACCAGCTGAAGAAGATCAACCCGGATCCGGTCAACCGCGCCGCGACGTCGTACAAGGACGCCGCCGACGTCCTGGCGGAGATGACCAAGGAGCTGAACAACAACTTCCGGCCGCGCATCATCGCGCACTGGGAGGGCGACTCGTCCCAGAAGGCGCTGGACCAGATGGGCAAGGTCCACGGCACGGCCGCCGCGCTGTCGGACAGCAGCCACACCAACGCCGAGCTGTACAACTGGTACGGCGGGTCGATCCTCAGCTGGTACAAGACCGCCGGCGAGGACATGTCGGACGGCATGTTCCACACGGGTGGCGACGACGACAACGCCCGCGACCTGATCAAGCGCTTCAGCACCCGGATGGGCGAGGCCTTCAACCACCACCCGGTGAAGATCGACAAGGATCTCCCCGGCGACAAGGGCGGTCTGCACGACGGTCCGCCCGGAGGCCCCGGTGGCGGCCCGGGCGGCGGCCCTGGCGGAGGACCCGGCGGTGGCCCCGGAGGCGGTCCGGGGGGAGGTCCGAGCAGCAAGTTCCCGACCTCGGACCCGAGCAAGAACTTCCACCCGAACAGCAACCTGCCGCAGGACCACAACAACCCGTTCAACAAGCCCGACGGCAACAACCCGTTCAGCCACAAGCCGGACAGCAACAACCCGTTCCAGGACCCGAGCAAGAACCACAACCAGTACCCCTGGAACAACGACAACAACAACCCGTTCAAGGACCCGAACCACAAGACGAACCTGTCGTCGTTCAACCCGACGGGCCTCGGCCCCGGCGGGGGAGGCGGCGGTGGCGGCGGCTTCGGTGGCGGCCCCGGCGGGTTCGGTGGCGGCGGCCTCGGCCCTGACGGCGGCGGCTTCGGCGGCGCCGGCGGCGGCATGGGTGGCGGCGGCGTCACCGGCGTCCCGGGCGGAATGGCGGGTGGCCTCGGAGGCTCCGCCGCCGGCGCGGCCGGCCGCAACGGCATGGGCGGCATGCCCATGGGCGGCCAGCACGGCGGCCAGGGCGAGGGGGAGAAGGAGCGCGAGCGCTCCACCTGGCTCACCGAGGACGAGGATGTGTGGGGCGCGGACGACGACACCGCACCTCCCGTGATCGGCTGACCACTGCTAGACGATCATGCGTGACCCGGGTGGACGGGGGCTGCGGCCCCCGCCCACCCTCTTCGCTGTCCGGACCAAGGGAGATCAACTCATGCGACGGCTGACTCGATCGGCGGCGGCTGCGACGGCGGCGGTCGGCCTGGCCGTGATCCCGACCGTTCCCGCCCGTGCCACGCCCGGCCCCAACCCCAACGAATGGTGGTTCAAGGGCTGGAGCATCCAACAGCTGGTCTGGCCGCAGACGAAGGGCGCGGGCGTCACCGTCGCCGTCATCGACAGCGGCGTCAACGCGAAGCTGCCCGACCTGAAGGAGGCGACCGTCCCGGGCGGTGACTTCTCGGGCGGCAACTCCGACGGCCGGACCGACGTCGACTCCGAGGAGGGCCACGGCACCGCGATGGCGAGCCTGATCGCCTCGCGCGGCACCAGTTCGGGCTTCGTCGGCATCGCTCCGGAGGCCAAGATCCTCCCGATCGTGGTCCGGGACGTGAACCAGTACAGCGAGGCCAAGGCCATCCGGTTCGCCGTGGACCACGGGGCCAAGGTCGTCAACATCTCGCAGGGCGAGGGCAACCCCCAGTTCAAGCAGGACCCGTGCCCGCAGCCCCTCCTGGACGCGGTGAAGTACGCGGCCCAGAAGGACGTCGTCCTCGTGGCGGCGGCGGGCAACGAAGGCGACTCCACCAATGACCCGTCCATCCCGGGATCGTGCCCCGGAGTGCTGGCCGTCGGCGCACTCGGCAAGAACGGCAAAGCCTGGGCGTCATCCCAGCGGCAGCCGTACGTGACCGTGGGCGCCCCGGGCGCCGACGTCGGCGGCATCGGCAAGTCCGGTCACGTGTACTCCAGCGGAGAGGGGACCAGTCAGGCGAGCGCGCTCACCTCCGGTGCCGTCGCGCTGCTCCGGGCGAAGTTCCCCCAGGAGTCCGCCCGCCGGATCGTCCAGATCCTCACCAACACCACCAAGGACTTCGGTTCGCCCGACCAGCTCGGACGGGGAGTCATCAGCATCCCGCGGGCCCTCCGCACGAAGGTCCCCGCGACCGCACCGAACCCTGTCTACGAGCGCCTCGACAAGGTGGGCGGAGCGACTCCCAAGGGCGCTACGGGTGGACAGACGTCGTCCGCGCCCTCCGAGAAGAAGAGCGGTGGGTCCTCGACCATGCTCTACGTGGGCATCGGTGTGGTGGTCATCGCCGTCCTCGTGGTCGGCGGCGTCGTCCTCATGCGGCGCGGCAAGGGCAAGGGTGATGCCGGTGGGCCGCCGCCCGCGCCGATGGGGCCGCCGTCGTTCGGGCAGCAGCCGGGTGGCCACACCGGTCCGCAGCAGTCGCCGTACGGGGGCCCGCAGCAGCCGTCCGGGTTCGGCCAGCCCGGCGGCCCGCAGTTCGGGCAGCCCGGGCAGACCGGAAACGGAGCGCCGCAGTTCCAGCCTCCGGCGGGCGGGCAGAATCCCCCTCAGTAGCCGTCGAGGTCGCCGTACTCGAAAGCGGGATGGCGGAGTCCGTGAACACGGACTCCGCCATCCCGCTTTTCGCTTGTCTTAACCCTCCGACCGGTAGGAGACCGGCTCGGACCGGAGGGGCCGGGCCTCGGAGGAGCAATCACGTCTCCGTGCGGATCCCCGGCACCTTGGTGCACCACGCCGTCGGCCTGCGTACTTTATTTGACTTCGCTCTTACGTCCTGGGCTGGAGGTTAGGAGGGGTTGACCCTAGCTGTTGGCAGGCGATAATCTTTCTGGCAAATTTGCTCCTTGGTGCAGGAGGAAGTGATGACGGAGAAATCCAGCCGCCCAAATAGAATTTCTGACCTGCTCAACAGCTCAACCCCATTTGCTCCTGCGGATAACGCAGAGATACGTGAACGCCTGGTCGTGCCCGCGTCGCAGCCGGACGCGGATGGTGATCAGGTTTTCACCGAAGCGGACATCCCGGTCCCCCAGCGCACGGGGGACGACGAGGAGAGGCGGGTGGTCGTGAGCGAGCCCGCCACGCCGCCCCCTCTCATTCCCGCCGATCCGATGTCCGCTCTCGGTGGCCTGTACGAGCTCATCGCCGAAGTCGACGCGTTCAGCTCGTCCCTGCGCATGGCAACGACGCCAGAGGCGGGTGACGTCGAACACGAAGGGCGGGACGCATCCGAAACAGTCTCGGTCACGATCGCGCCCGATGGCGGCCCGCTCCGGCTGGGGTTTCTCCGGCCATGGCGGAGGGGGCTCACGCCTGAAACGTTCGACACCGCCGTGATGGAGGCCTGTGCGAACGCCTCCATCTCGCGGGTGACAGCCCTCATGTCGGGCTTTGAGAACGTCGACCCTTCGGCCACGGTGCCCGGCGCCCCGGGGCCGGCCGCGCCCAAAGCTCCGGGCGTGCCCACGGCCAGGCCGCGATCTGCCGGGCCGGAGATCGACACCGAGTCGGCGCTCCGACATGTGAATCTGCTGGCCAACGAGTTCAGTGACGCGCTCGCGCGCGCGGAGAGTGAACTCGGGTCCATGGCGTCGGAACCGCCCGGCCTCACCGTCCAGAGTGAGAAGAGGCGCGTCACGCTCACCATCGTCGGGGACGCCATCACGGGGGTGGCCACCCATCACAGCTGGCTGCGTGACGCCGACGAGTCGCGCATCGCCGAGGAGTTCGCGTCCGCGTTCTCCGTTGCTCGTGAGGCGATCGAGAGGGGCACGGGGTTCGAGCCCGCCCTCACGCCCGGGATCGAGCAACTGCAGAAGGTGATCAACGAGCTTCAGGAAGTTGCCGCCGGGATGGTTCGAATTCCATGGGGTGAAGGTCGATGAGTGAACTCGAAGCACGGCTGAACGAAATGCGCAAGGACGTCACCACCTGGGACCAGATCGCCGGTGAGATGCGCAAGGCGGCGCATAACGTCGCCCAGGTCAAGGACCTCAAGGAGGCTTTCGGCTACCTCGGGGAGAAGGCCGGGGTGCCCAACGCCTACACGACGCTGAACGACACGCTTCGATCGCTCGCCGAACTGGCGGACGTTGCTTTTCGTGGTGTGGAGAACAAACTCAATACGGTCATCAAGGTGTATGAGGGGAAGGAAGAGGAAAACCACAAGCTGGTCACGGCCATTAAGGAAGGGTGGAAATTCTGATATGAGTGAGTTCGCTGCGCTCATGACCAATGTCGGCGGCAGTCTGACGAAGCTGAGCTCGACCATGGACGCGATGACCAGCAAGGTCAACAGCATCCTGTCGAAGGTCCCCGGCTGGCTCTCCTACCTCTTCGAACCGCTCAAGACCGCATGGAACAAGTTTGCGAGCATGTGCAGCAAAGTCTTCAAGGAGGTCGGTGACTTCATCGCTCACACCGGTGACTCGGACCGTCTGAGAAAGGTGAGCAAGGACCTGAGCAACAATGTCCAGGCTTCCGTGTCCGCCCAGGCGGGAAAGATCACCGATACCTACATGCATGTCGACGACAAATGGACAGGCGACGCGGCGGAGCAGTACAAGAAGGTGCTTGCGCCCAACGGCGAGCAGGCTTCCGCTCTTCGCCAGTACGCGAGCACGGTTCAGGAGCTGTGCGGGGCCCTGGACAAATGCGCCGGAGCGCTCAACATGTTCTGGATCACGTTCTTCGTCGCGCTCGGGACGCTGATCGGCTCGCTGGTCGCGGCGATCGCCGGCTTCGTCTCGATCGTCGGCGCGATCCCCGCGCTCCTCTACTCGGCGGGCGTGATCGCGATCTTCCTTGGAGTCGTCGCCACCGCCGGTGTGGTCGCCTACGACGACATGTCGGACGCGGCCTCCACCATGCGGGTCCAGAACAACGGAAACGATCACTTGGCCGAGGGAAAGTGGCCGCCGACCGGAGTGCCCCAGTCGTGACGGCTCGGATCGCGTTCCGTCGTCGCACGCGAGTGCCTCGACGCCGCTACTTGTGGTTCTGTCTGGGCAGGTACGTGATGTTCGCGTCGATCTACGCGGTCTTCTTCCTGCGGGGTGACATCCCCGCGGATTCTGAGAAGCTGCCCTTCGCCGTGGCGTGCGCCGGATCGTTCATGACATGCCTGGTCCTCCTTCTGGCGGTGGGTTTCGGGTTCGCCGGTCACTCCCCGGCCGTCCCGACCACGGTGGCCTGGATCTGTTGGGGGGCTACTCTGGCCGCTGTCGTCTTCACCGCGGCGTCCGTCGGCGGCGGCGCCCTGCTGTTCTTGTCGCTGTTCTTGCTGCTAGGAGTGATGCCAGGCCTCCACCTCCGCTCGCTGCCGTCAGGCTGAGGCGAAGAAGGCCCGCGTTGAGCGCACCTCGCTGAGCGCCTCCGAGAGTCGAACTCCGAACGGGTCGACCGGGCCCCCTGCCACACGCCTTGGGACGAACCTCAGCCCCACCCCGGACGGGGACGCCGCGACGGGAGCCGGGGCGGGGCGTCGGGGCCCCGGCGGTCACCTGCGGTGGCGTCAGGTCGAGCCGGCGTTGAGGACTAGGAGCGGGCTCGGCAGGGGGCGCAGGAGGTGAGGGCGGTGACGACCTCCTGGGCAAGGGCGTCCGCGGGCGGCCGGCCGGTGGTGGCGTCCAGGGGCAGGGTGGTCTTCTGGTCGGCCCAGCCGAAGCGGTCGGCACGTGAGTCGCGGCCGCGGTAGGAGACGGTCACGACGGCGTTGCGGACGCGGACGGTCTCCTCGGCGGTGCCGATCTTGCCCAGACCGCTGGTGGCGGTGCGGTGGGTGAAGAACGCCTGGTCACCGATGCCGCTGATGCGGGCGGTGGCGTCGCTGTGCAGGGTTCCGAGGGAGGTGGTGCCGCCGATCCGGAGTGCGCCTCGCCATTCCGACTCGAAGTCCAGCCGGGCCGCGGAGTCGTTCGCGCTCAGCCGGACGGCCACCATGACCCCGCGCTCGACTATGCGCTTCACACCGGGCTCCCCGATCGTCGAGGAGCGCCAGTCGCAGTAGGTGTAGCGCTGGTCCGGATACGTCCCCGTCGTGGGCGGCTTCTGCGCTTTCGGGACGAGCCGGTCGAGCGTCCCCTGGGACACGGCCGCGCACATGTCGGGCGCGGAAGCAAAGGCGGCCCGCTCCTTCTTCTCGCCCGATCCCGAGCCCGCGACGGCCCACGCCACGCCTCCCGCCGCGAGGAGCAGTGCCCCCGCTCCGGCAATCCACCGCCGTCGTTTCCACAGGGGTGCGGAGGGGCCGGGCGGCGTCGGGGTGGTCGGAAGGACGGGAGTCTCGGGCTTGTCGTCGGGGGGGAGGAACGTGGGTCGGTTCATGACGACTGGAATGGTAGACGCTGTGGGTCTTGCGGGCGTATGTCGTCGTGAGGGCGGGCCGCCCGCGCATCGGTCAGGCGGTGGCCTCGGTGGGGCGGGGGCGGCGGGTCCGGCGGAGGTAGTAGGCGGTGGTGACGATGGCGAGGAGCGGGCCCCAGGCGAGGAGGGGCGCGTAGCAGGCGGTCATGACGGCTCCCGCGACACCGTGCGGGGCGTCCGGATCGCCCATCGCGGCGGGGTCCGCCCAGGTCACGGCGCCGACGAGGGTGATCGCGGTGACGGCGAGGGCGCCGAGGGAGGCCGGGACCACAGCCGCGAGCGGCGGGATGCTCCGTCCGCCCAGGAACGGGACCCAGGACGGGACCGTCTCGCCCCACGGCCGGACGAGACCCATGGTCAGCATGGCCAGTCCCTCAGCGGCCAGGCTCAGGACGATCACGTACGGCGTCATCGTCCAGCCCGGCCGGTACATGTCGGCGAGTTCGCCGGAGAACCCGACCGGGACGCCGACGCCGAGCGCGATCCGCCACAGCCCGGAGGGCAGCGTCGTGAGGCTCGCGGCGCGGGCCGTCCATTCGATCCAGCGGGGTACGGCGGTGTCCATGAGAACTCCCGGGTCAAGGGGCTTCCTGTCACGGACCATGCTGCTGGGACGCCCCCGGACGGCACTTCCCCCGCCGGGCTCGTCCCCCGCCCCCCGAACGGGTCATTTCCCCCATCCCCCGCCCGGGGGAGAGGGCGTCCCGGTGGAATCCGGGCGGGTCATCGCACTCCGCCGCCTGCGCTGGTCAGTTGGGTTGGCGGCAGGTGGGGCAGGTGGTGAGGGCGTTGACGACGTCGCGGGACAGGGCGTCCGCGCCCGGACGGCCCGTCGCGTTGTCGAGCGGGGTGCGGCCCGTGTCGGCGGGGGTGCCCAGCTCGTCGGCGCGGGCGTTGAAGCCGGTGTAGCTGACGGTCACGATGAGGTTCCGCGCGCGGACCGTCTCGCCTGACTCGCCGGACTTCCCCAGCGTCGTGCTGCTCGTGCGGTGGTAGTAGAACGCCTGGTCGCCGAGCCCGTTGATCGGCTCGGAGGCGTCACCGGCCAGCTTTCCGCCGCCGAGGGTCGAGTTGGAGCCGGAGAACCCGATGGCCGTCCGCCAGGACGAGTCGTAGGCGGACTTCGCGGACGCGACGCTCTCGAACGCGGTGATGTCCACCCGGGCCGTCCGGTACAGGATCCGCTTGCCGCCGGCCGTGGCGCGCATCGGGCCCGCCCAGAGGCACCACGAGTGGTCTTTCGAGCCGGACCGGTCGCCCACGGGCGGCTCGGCGCGCGGGACGAACTGGGCGATCGTCGGTTTGGTGACCGTCGAGCAGGCCGCGGGGAAGGACGCGTAGCGCTCTTCCTTCGGCTTCTCCTCGGACGACCCGCCGACCGCCCAGGCCACGCCGCCGAGGACCACGACGACGGCCGCGCCGATGGCGCCGGCGATCAGAAGGCGCCGGTTGCCGCGGGGTGCGGACGCCTGCGGGGGCGGAGGGGCCACCGTCTCGGGCGTCGGCGGATCGGTCACCGGCGGGAGGAACTGGGGACGCGGAGCCGCCGACCGCGTGGCGGGCTCGGACTCCGCCGTCTCGTCCTCGGCGGGCAGGAACTCCACGGCCGCCCGGCCAGGCGACGGCTCCGAGGCCGCCGGCACGGGACGCCCGGTTTCCGCGTCAGGTGGCGGCCCTGGACGGTCGGACGGCGCGTCCTGCGGGCGTGAAGGGTCGTCGCTCATGAGAGCGGCGGGGGCTTGAGGATGCCTTGGGACTTGAGGGCTTCGACGGCGGCCGTGATCGCGGACGGGGGGACGTCAGGGACGCGGCCGGCGTTGGCCCGGATGTGGGCGACGAGGTCGGGGTCCGGCGGGACGCCGTGGGTGCGGAGGTAGTAGGCGGTGCCCTCGGGCCAGACCCAGGCGCCGTCGGTGCGGTAGCCGGACGGGACGGTGGCCGGGTGGGCGTCGTCCTCCAGGTCGGGAAGCGGGGGGCCCGCGGGGAAGGCGACCGGGGCCTGCTCCAGGTAGGCGAGGACGGAGTCGCGCTCGGCCGGCGGGACGGGCGGGCGCGGCGGCAGGTCCGGGTTCGGCAGCGGGAAGGTCAGGCGGAGGGTCTGCTCGTACCGGGAGGCCAGGCCGACCAGGTCGTCCAGGGACGGGGCCTGGGCCTCCTCGGCGTCCGGGGCCAGGGAGCGGATCGCCTCGACGGCCGGGACCCCCGCGGCGAACGCCTCGCGCAGCGCCGGGTAGAAGGCACCGGCCCGGTTCGTCCCCTCAAGGCCCGCGTCGGCGCGGGCGACGTAGGACGCGGCGTCGCCGGACGCCCACAGGTAGCCGAGGACCAGGCCGCTCTCGGCGACCACCGGCCCGCACCCAGTAC
>NZ_JBFAOF010000145.1:0-11451 GCF_040675125.1 Spirillospora sp. NPDC049652
GCCACGCCGCGCCACCGTCGCCCTCCTCGAACACCTCCACCGCCAGGGACGCACCGAGCGCCTCCCCGAGGGGCACCGCGTCCCCGGCGACGCGCCCTCCGGCGGCGCGCCCTCCGGCGACTGACCGGCGGCCACGGCCGCTTCCGCACCCCCTTGTTAGGCAAGTCGGTGCTTGCCTAACATGGAGTAGTGGAGGACGATCTGTTCAAGGCCATCGCCGATCCGACCCGGCGGCTGATCCTGGACGAGCTGACCGAACGCGACGGGCAGTCCCTCTTCGAGATCTGCACGCGTTTGATCACCAAGCACGGGCTCGGCCTGTCCCGCCAGGCCGTCAGCCAGCACCTGGCCGTCCTGGAGGCCGCCGGACTCGTCCGCACCCGGCGCGAGGGCCGCTACAAGTTCCACGACCTCGACACCGGACCACTCGAACGCATCGCCCGCCGATGGCTCCGCCACCGCCCACCGGAGGACACACCATGAGGATCAACATCACCAGCGTCTTCGTCGACGACCAGGCCAAGGCCCTCGCCTTCTACACCGACGTCCTCGGCTTCCAGAAGAAGCACGACGTCCCCGTGGGCGGCGCCCGCTGGCTCACCGTCGTCTCACCCGAGCAGCCCGACGGCACCGAGCTGCTCCTCGAACCCGACGGCCACCCCGTCGTGAAGCCCTACAAGGACGGCCTGGTCGCCGACGGCATCCCCGCCGCCTCCTTCGCCGTCGACGACGTCCAGGCCGAGCACCGCCGCCTCACCGCCCTCGGCGTCCGCTTCACCCAGGACCCCCTCACCATGGGCCCGGTCACCACCGCCGTCCTGGACGACACCTGCGGCAACCTCATCCAGCTCACCCAGGCCGAGTAACCGGCCCGGGTTCGCCGGCGGTCAGTAGCCGGGCACCCCGGTGATCCGATGGATGAGCCGGTACCGCCGTATCGCCACGCTCCTTTCGGTGCGCCCGAGCTTCTCGGCCGCATCCGCGGTCGACATCGCCAGTACGACCGCGTCCTCCTCCGGCGCCCACCGGCGCGGAGATGACCGCGCCCTCATTCCGGCTGGACGGACCCATTCGCCGACGGCCACCGCCTTGGCGTACTTGCGTTCGAGCGCCAGGCACCCGTCGTAGTACAGCCAGCGGGCGAAGTCGGCGGCCGGCTCGCAGGTGATGAGCAGGTTGTAGATCTCGTCGCGCTTGTTCGGCCTGACCGTACGCCGGACCCCGGTCACCTCGAACACCTTCTCGCACACGAACGCGCTCAGCCGCGGACTCGCCGTCGTGAAGCTCACGAAGGGGTAGCCCTTCCCGGTGAATCCCACCGAGCCGTCGGCGTCGATGAGCGCACGCATGTAGTCCGGCTCGCTGAACGGTCGCGCAGGGGGTTCGATGATGGCCGACTTCTCCCGGCCGGCAGGCCCAAGCCCTCCAGCGCGCGGCGTGCTTCCAGGTCGAAGAGGCGCCAGATGGCCGTCCGAGACGGCTCCTCGGAGGTGAAGTTCGTCGATCGCGTCCTGAAGGTGATCGAGGAGGGGTAGGGGACGAGCTGCTGGAAGCGCTCGAGGACTGGAAGATCTCGCTCCGAGAGTTCGAGGGAGATCCGTCCTCGGTCCCGGGACTGAGAGCTGAGGTGCCCGTCGGTCTGGAGGAAACCGAACAGGTAGGCCATCTCGGGCCGCTCGAGATCGAAGACGCGGTGGGCGCGGTCCATGTCGATCTGCTTCCGGGGTCGGCCTCGGCGGACGAGTGGACGTAACTCCTGAGGAGTCGCGCGCAACCATTGCGCGTAGTGGCGGTGACACAGCCCTCGGGCCTTCACCGGTCTGGCGCAGTACTGGTCCGAACACTCCGGCGTCGCCATAGGGATCCCTTCGATCTTCATGAGTCGAACTTGGGTTCGACTGATTGTCGCGTGCCGGGCGATGCCGCAAAGCCGGAAGTGGGGCTGCGAAGAGTGAGCATTTTGTTACACTTGGTGATGGAGGGGTGGCTGAAGCGACAGTGTGCGGAAAATAAGTTGAACCGACTTGTGGTGATCTGGCGTCATAGTTCCCGGTTCGAATAACTGCCGAGTTCGGAGAGGGGCACGCGGTGCCTTATCAGGTGTTGGAGGGCGGGCGCGTCCCGATTCGGATGTGGGCGGACCCGTCCACCGTCGAGGAAGTCGCCCTGGAGCAGTTGCATAACGTGGCGCGGCTCCCGTGGGTGGAGGGGGTGGCCGTCATGCCGGATGTTCACTATGGCAAGGGGGCGACCGTCGGCTCCGTGATCGCCATGTGCGACGCGGTGTCCCCCGCGGCGGTCGGCGTGGACATCGGCTGTGGGATGACGGCGGTCAAGTCCTCGCTGACGCTCGAGGACCTGCCGGATGACCTTTCCGGCCTGCGTGCGAAGCTGGAGAAAGCCGTTCCGGTCGGGCGCGCATCACACAAGAACCCTGTGGATCCGTCCGCGATTCCGGGCCTCAAGGAGCGTGGGTGGTATGAATTCTGGGCCGAATTCAATAGCCTTCACAAAGGTGTTGTGAATCGCCTCGGAAAGGCTCGCTCGCAAATTGGCTCCCTCGGAAGCGGCAACCATTTCGAAGAACTGTGTGCAGATGATGACGGGGCAATTTGGCTTGTTCTGCATTCCGGGTCTCGGAATATCGGGAAGGAGCTCGCGGAGCGGCATGTCGAGGCGGCTCGGCGGCTTCCGCACAACCAGGACCTGCCCGATCCCGACCTCGCGGTGTTCCTGACCGGCACCGAGACGATGGACGCCTACCGGCACGACCTGTTCTGGGCGCAGGAGTACGCGCGGCGCAACCGCGCGGTCATGATGGCGCTCGCGCAGAACGTGGTGACGCGGTGGTTCGGCGAGAAGCGCTGCAAGTGGGGCGAGGTCATCTCGTGCCACCACAACTACGTGGCCGAGGAGACCTACGGCGGCGTGGACGTGCTGGTCACCCGGAAGGGAGCGATCCGCGCCGGACGGGGCGACCTCGGGATCATCCCCGGGTCGATGGCGACCGGGACCTACATCGTGCGCGGGCTCGGCAACGAGCTCGCCTACAACTCCGCGTCGCACGGCGCGGGGCGGAAGATGAGCCGGAACAAGGCGCGCAAGACGTTCACGGTCCAGGACCTGGAGGAGCAGACCAGGGGTGTCGAGTGCCGCAAGGACGGGGGCGTGCTCGACGAGATCCCCGGCGCGTACAAGGACCTGGAGTCGGTGATGGCGGCGCAGACCGACCTCGTCGAGGTGGTCGCGCACCTGCGTCAGCTGATCTGCGTGAAGGGATGAGGCGGGGATGCCGGTGAGGACGGCCGGTCGCAGGCAGCGGCCCGCGAGCGCGCGTTCGGCGGCGGACGGCATGAAGCTGCACCGTCGCGGTGTGCGCCTGGCCGGCCGTCCGCACACGGTCGTGTCGCTTCGGCCGGGGACGGCGGTGCGGTTCAGCACGAACCTGTTCCACGGGACGTGGCATGTGCTGTCGGACCGGCATGGGGCGCGGCTGCTGGGTCGTCTGCTGTGGGGTCTGTCCTACCAGTCGCGGCCGGGGACGCTGGTGGTGATCGACCGCGAGTTCATCACCACGACGCCGTTCGACGGTGATCCGGCCGACCGGATCGTGCTGGTTCCCGCGTGGGACACGCCGTTCACCGCGCGGCATGCGCGTGCGTTGAAGGCGCGGCTGCCGCTGGTGTCCGCGCCGGACGGTACCGTCCGGTGGCATACGCATGGTTTGGACGCGGCGCTGACGGATCCCAAGGCGTGGTTCGAGGCGAACTGGGACCGGGACGCCCGTGTGCACGGCCGCGTGGAGCGGCTGAACGGGCTGGTGGTGCTGCGGCCTCAGTCGCCGCACGAGATGCGGGAGTGGGCCGTCCACGCCGCGAGGCTGGACCCGCAGGCGCACGGCATGGACTACTCCTATCTGGGGGAGGGGGCGCACTACGCGTCCGGTGAGGTGCAGGTGTTCCGGAGTTTCCGCCGGGACGTGTCGGTCGCGCGCCGTGCCCGCGCTGAGGTGCTGGCCGAGTTGGACGAGCCGGTCGGCGCGGAGGTGCTGCGGCCCCTGGTGTGGGATCGCGCCGAGGTGTTGAAGCGCTGACCGGCTCGTCCGCGGGGTCAGGCGGGGGTGACCGGTTCCTGGAGTTCGGTCAGCCAGTCGTCCTGGTTCTCGGGGCATTCCAGGCTGATCTCCCTGGGGTAGCCGGTGGAGCGGTAGCCGTTGGCTTCGATCCAGCGGCCGAGGGCCTGGATGGTCGGGAGCATGGCGGAGGGGGAGCCGCGGTGCAGGACCGTCGCGGCCTGCTCGATGGCGGGCAGGTCGAGGACGTGGAGCCGGCCGTCCCGCGTGGGCGGCGCGGTGACCTGGACGCCCGCGTGGACGAGGACGCCGCCGTCGGGGGCGTCCTCGTAGTAGGCGACGCCGGGGCCGGACGGGGTGATGCCAGCCTTCTCGATGAGCTGGAACAGTTCGGCGTAGAGCGGCTGGATGACGGGGGTGATGGCGTCGAAGCCGGTGGCGAGGCCCGTCACCTCCGCGATCCGCAGTCGGGGCAGGGTCTTGACCACGATGTCCTCGTCGGGCATCTGGCCCTCCTTCTCGATCGACCGGAGTCTCGCCTCGACCTGGACGAGCCGGGCCGCGGCGGCGGTCATCGCCGCCTCCAGTTCGGCGCGCCGCAGGCGGAGCATGGCCCGCAGCTGGTCGGTGCTGACGTCGTCGTCGACGATCTCTCGGACCTGCTGCAGGGTGAACCCGAGTTCCTTGAGCGCGATGACGCGGTTGAGCCGGGTCAGCTGCCCGGCCGTGTAGTACCTGTACCCGCTGTCCGGGTCCACCCGCACGGGGCGCAGGAGTCCGATGGCGTCGTAGTGGCGCAGCATCCTGACCGACACGCGGCCGTGCCGGGCGAATTCTCCGATGGTGAACATGGTGTCTCCGAGTCCAGGGCCTGACACGGTGTGAGGGTCAAGCACGCTACTGGGCCCGGTTTCGTCGGGCCTGCTCCGTGGGACGGGAGGCGAGGGGCAGGAGGTGTTCCGCTGAACGTCCGGTCGATCTTCGAGTGCCGTGCTTGCGGGGTTGCGCTCACGGGGGCTCTGCTGCGGGTGCGGATGCCTCGTCCCGGTACGACGCCGCCGATGCATTTCACGTGCCCTGTGCTGATGACGGCCGGAACGTATGCGGAGGGGCTGCGGGGGTTCGTGCTGGCGCCGGGTGACGTGTTCGGGGTTCGGCTCGTTCCGGAGCGCTGTGGCGACGGTTGCCTGGGTGTCGTCCCTGGTGAGGAGCCCAATCTGGCGTGCGTTTCGTGTGGTGCCGGTCTGGGGGAGCGGACTGACGACTGCCAGAGCTGGCAGACGGTCGTGCTGCTTGCGGAGGCCGTCCGCACACGGGATGAGGAGACAGAGGACGAGCCCTGGGAGAATCCGGACGAACGTCTCGGGCGTTTCCCGATCGACCATGAGGGGCGGCCCGACTGGTTGTGGTTCGGGCGCCTGTCGCTGGGGGCGGACGAGCTGCTCGCCCGATCGCGGGGCCTGCCGCTGTACTTCGCGGCCGGGACAGAGCCGTTCCGTGATTTCTTGTCGGGGTTGCTGGGCGGTTCGGCGGGGGCGGAACTGTTGCGCGCGCTGCCGTCGGACGGACGTCGACCGGTGGAGGGGCCTCTGGCCGTGTGTGATCTGGACGGTCCGGGGCGTCCGTTCGGGGAGTTGCTGTACGCGCGGGAGGGCGGGGTGCTTCTGCTCCGGATCGTGCCGGACGACGATCCGGAGCTGCCTGTGCCGCTGGTGCCCGTCCATGGGCATGTGTGGCGGTATCTGGCGTGGGGCGCCCGCCGGAAGGCGTGGGAGGACGACGCGCCGGTCCGGCTCGCGCCGGGGGTGTCGTTCAGCGAGGGGAGCGGTCTGCGAGCGCGGCGTCGATGGCGGCGGTGACGTCGGCGAGGACCTCGTCGCGGTTGGTCTCGTTGAAGATCTCGTGGCGCGCCCCGGGGTAGAGCCTGGTGGTGAGGGCGGTGCCGCGAATGGCCTCGATGCCGACGCGGGTTCCCTCGACCGGGACGAGCCGGTCGTCCTCGCCGTGCAGCCACAGGACGGGCAGGTCGCCGAGGGTGCCGTGCCGGTTGGCGGCGTCGATCGAGGTGAGCAGGGCCTGGACGGTCGCGGGTTTGAACGGGCCGTGCCAGACGAGCGGGTCGGCGGCGTAGGCCCGGCCGACGTCGGGGTCGCGGGAGAGCGTGGACGGGTCGATGGGGACGTCGGGGATCTCGGTGAGGTCGCGGAGGGCGGCGAGGGCGTCCCAGCGGCCGAGGACGGGGCCGGAGAGCACCAGGGCGGTGAGCCGCTCGCCGTGGAGCTGGGCGTAGCGGGTGGCGATGAGCCCGCCCATGGAGTGCCCGATCATGATCACCGGGAGGCCGGGCAGGTCCTGCCGGGCGGATTCGACGACGGTGTGCAGGTCGGCGACCAGGTCGTCCACGTCGCCGATCAGGACGCGGTCGCCCGCCGAGCGGCCGTGGCCGGTGTGGTCGGGGCCGCAGACCAGGGCGCCGTGCCCGTGCAGGGCGGCGGCCACGTGCTCGTAGCGGCCGAGGTGCTCGCCGTAGCCGTGGACGAGGACGGCGACGTACCGGGGCGCGTCGTGCGGCCAGATGCGGGCGGTGACCGCGCCGTTCACTCCGGCGAACTCCCACTGGCGGGCGGGGGGCATGGAACCTCCAGGATGCGGCCGCGGAAGGCGCGCGGCCGCGGGGTGACGATGATCGCGCCGATACCGTCTCCCGCGGTGCGCGGGATCGTCAACCGGCGCAATAGGCTGGGGCGTCCAGACGTCGGAGTGGTAGGAAAGGGGCGCCCGTGCTGGTCGACAGCTTCGGACGGACCGCTACGGACCTGCGGGTCTCCCTCACCGACCGGTGCAATCTGCGGTGTACGTACTGCATGCCGGCGGAGGGTCTGGAGTGGTTGCCCAAGCCCGAGATGCTGACCGACGACGAGGTGGTCCGGCTGGTCCGGATCGGGGTGGAGCGGCTCGGCGTCACCGAGGTGCGCTACACCGGCGGTGAGCCGCTGCTGCGCCGGGGGCTGCCCGAGCTGGTGCGCCGCACGGTGGAGTTGTCGCCGCGTCCGCAGGTGTCGCTGACCACCAACGCGATCGGGCTGGCGCGGCTGGCGGGGCCGCTGGCGGCGGCCGGGCTCGACCGGGTCAACGTTTCGCTCGACACCCTGGACCGCGAGACGTTCCGGACGCTCTCCCACCGGGACCGGCTGCCCGACGTCCTGGCGGGGCTGGAGGCGGCGCGCGCCGCCGGGCTGCTGCCGGTGAAGATCAACGCGGTGCTGATGCGCGGGGTCAACGACCATGAGGCCGTCCCGCTGCTGCGCTGGTGCCTGGACCAGGGGTTCCGGCTGCGGTTCATCGAGCAGATGCCGCTGGACGCCCAGCACGGCTGGAGCCGGGAGAACATGATCACGGCGGACGAGATCCTCGCCCGCCTCGGCGCGGCGTTCGCGCTGGCCCCGGCGGACGCGGCCGAGCGCGGCAGCGCCCCCGCGGAGCTGTTCCTGGTGGACGGCGGTCCGGCGACGGTCGGGGTGATCGGGTCGGTGACCCGGCCGTTCTGCGGGGCGTGCGACCGGGTCCGGCTCACCGCGGACGGCCAGGTCCGCAACTGCCTGTTCGCGACGGAGGAGTCCAACCTCCGGGACGCGATGCGGGCGGGCGCGTCGGACGACGAGCTGGCCGACCGGTGGCGGGCGGCGGTGGCGCGCAAGCGGGCGGGGCACGGCATCGACGACCCGTCGTTCCTGCAGCCCGTCCGCCCGATGTCGGCGATCGGCGGCTGACCGCCGCGCTCACCGTCCGCTCCGGGCCGCCCGCCCCGGGCGGGGCGGCGCCCTGATCGGGTGGGCGTGCGACGATGGCAAGGTGACGGACGAGCCGCTGGACACCCGTGTCGAGATCACCGTCCCACCGGAGGAGGAGGTCGGCGCGTTCGCCGGGTTCGCCTCGGTGTGGCGTGCCCGGGACAGTTTCGTCCTGGACTTCGCCACCGAGGTGCGTCCGCCCGAGGTCGCCGAGGACCGGGCGACCGGTGAGCGTTACGTGCACGTGCCCGCCCGCGTGGTCGCGCGGGTCCGGATCCCGCCGGGGCAGGTGTGGGACCTGATGCGCGCACTGGAGCAGAACCTCAGCGCCTACGAGCGCGAGAGCGGCACCAGCACTCATGGCGAATGACCCGGTGAACGCCGCCCGGGCCGCCGGGACCCGCGATTCGTCCGGTGCGGCCGGGTTCGATGCGGTTCTGCTGGCCGGGGGGCGGGCACGCAGGCTGGGTGGTGCGAACAAGCCCGCGATGAAGGTCGGCGGGACGCCGCTGCTCCTGCTGACGGCGCAGGCGGTGGAGGCCGCCGGACGGGTCGTGGTCGTCGGCCCGCCGCATCCGGACCTTCCGCACGCGACGTACGTCCGGGAGGACCCGCCCGGCTCCGGGCCCGTCCCGGCTCTGCGTGCGGGGTTCGCCGAGGTCCGCGCGCCCTGGACCGTCCTGCTCGCCGCCGACCTGCCGTTCCTGCGGCCGGAGCACGTCGCCGCGCTGCTCGGCGCCGCCGAGCGTGGGGGCGCGGACGGGGCGGTGTTCGTGGACGACGACGGCCGCGCCCAGTGGCTCACCGGCGTGTGGCGGACGGCGGCTCTCCGGCGTGCGCTCGACGGGTACGCGGGCTCGCGGCTGGGCGGCGTCCTCCGGGGGCTGCGTCCGCTCGCGGTCGCGGTGCGGGACGCGGGGGAGCGGCCGCCGTGGTTCGACTGCGACACCCCCGAGGCGCTGGCCGAGGCGGGCCGGAGGGCGTCCGGCCCGTACGATCGGTCCCGGAATCCGGTGAAGGGGGAGATGACGGTGCTGGAGGAATGGATCGACGCGGTGTGCCTGGAGCTCGGCATCGACCGCGCCGACCTGGACCGCGACCTGGTCCTGGACCTGGCGCGGGACGTGGCGCACGGCGTGGCCCGTCCCGGCGCGCCGCTGACCGCCTACCTGCTGGGCCTGGCGGTCGGACGCGGCGCCGCCGCCCGGGACGCGTCCGCCCGGGTCACCGAGCTGGCCCTGTCCTGGAAGGCCGGCGAAAAGGCCGACCAGAAGGCCGACGAGGCCCGCTAGGTCGCGTGCCCGCCGTGGGTCTGCGCCGCCTCGTCAAGGACGAGGAAGGCGGCCTCGGCGACGAACGGCTTGCACATGAACGCCTCCAGGCGCGGCTTGGCGCCGGCGTCCAGGTCGGCGAGCGCGGCGTAGGTCATGGAGCGCGCGGCGTAGAAGTCGGTGGCCATGTCGGCGAGCTTGTGCTGGATGGCCTGGAGGGCCAGCAGCGGTGCGCCGGCCACGACGTTTCCCTTTCCCACCTGCGGATACATAACGTAGCGATCAGCTACGGAGAGTGAAAATCGGGAGGGTGGCCATGTCCCGTCCGCACACGATCGCCTGTCTGGCCCGCACCGCTGTGCCGGTCGCCGTGCTCGCGCTCGCCGCTCTGCCCGCCGGTACCGCAGGGGCCGAGTCATCGGGCCGGGCACCGGTGTCCTATCGGGCCGACCGGCAGGTCCAGGACGGCAAGTCGTGCCTCGACAAGGCCGTCAAGCTCGGCGCGACTCAGGACCTCGCCGGCAACGCCTGCGGCCAGAAGACCGTCAACGACTGCAAAGAGGGCTTCCACCAGGGATACGGATGGCCCGCCGCCATGAAGTACCAGCCCGCCTGCACCGAACTCGCGCCGTCCAAGGGCACGAAATCCGCGCCGTGAGCGCGGCGGGCCGAACACCGGCCCTTGACCGGAACCGAGGCGCGGGACGCTAGCCGTCGGTCGGGGACAGCTCGCCCATCGGGACGACGTCCTTGAGGAAGTCGCGGCGGTCCAGGAACTGCGAGAGGCCGTCGCGGTGCTCGTCGCAGGCCAGCCAGACCTTCCGCCGCTCCGGCGTGTGGATCTTCGGGTTGTTCCAGCGCAGGGCCCAGACCGCCGGGGCCTGGCAGCCCTTGGCCGAGCAGAGGGGCTCCTCGTCCGCGGGGACGTCCGGAGGGGATTCGGTCACGGCCCCAGCGTAGCCACCCGGCCGCGCCGGCCGCGCCGGCGGTCCCGGCCGACCGGAGGCCCGGCCGGTCGATCCGGGCAGGCCGGTCCGCGGGCGCAGAGGCCTCGGGCTAAAGCGGTGGGCAAGAGCGGGGACGGGAACGGTCGCGGCCGGTGCGCGCCGTGTTTGCCCTGACGGGGGACGGTGAAGATCTCGTTCTGTGACGAGCGAGACGGCGGAGCCCCAGCCGTGCGCCCACCCGTGGCGTGCGCTGTCGGTCTGCCTCGTCGCCGCCTTCATGACCCTGCTGGACGTGAGCATCGTCAACGTCGCGCTGCCGTCCATCAAGACGGGGCTGCACGCCTCCGAGGGCGGGCTGCAGTGGATCCTGTCCGGGTACGCGCTCACCTTCGGCCTGGTCCTGGTCGCGTCCGGCCGGATCGGGGACGCGCGCAGCCGGCGCGCGACGTTCATGGCCGGCCTGACGCTGTTCATCCTGTCCAGCGCCGCGTGCGGCCTCGCGCCGACGATGCTGTGGCTGGTGATCGCGCGGCTCGTCCAGGGCGTCGCGGGCGGGGTGCTCAACCCGCAGGTCGCGGGCCTGATCCAGCAGCTGTTCCAGGGCGCCGACCGGGGCCGGGCGTTCGGCGCGCTGGGCGCCGTCATCGGCATCGCGACGGCGGTCGGGCCGGTGCTCGGCGGCGTGCTGATCCAGATCGCCGGGACCGACACCGGCTGGCGCTGGATCTTCCTGATCAACATCCCGATCGGGCTGGTCGCCCTGGTGCTGGCGCGGATGCTGCTGCCCGCCCCGGTCTACGGCGAGAGCCAGGGCCTGGACCCGCTCGGCGTGCTGCTGCTCGGCGCGGCGGTCGTCGCGTTCATGCTGCCGTTCCTGCAGGAGCGGACCTGGCACGGGCAGGCCAAGTGGCTGCTGGTGGTCGCCGGGCTGGTGCTGCTCGCCGTGTTCGTGGCGTGGGAGCGGCACACCGACGCGCCGATGGTGAACCTCGGGCTGTTCCGGCTGCGCTCCTACTCGCTCGGGTCGGGGATCGCGCTGCTGTACTTCGCCGGGTTCACCTCGATCTTCTTCATCTTCACGCTCTACCTGCAGAACGGCCTCGGCTACAGCGCGCTCGGCGCGGGCCTCGCGATCACTCCGTTCGCGCTCGGGTCCGGTGTCGCCTCGGCGGCCGGCGGCCGCATGGTCGGACGGCTCGGCCGTCCGCTGGTGTGCGGCGGGCTCGCGCTGGTCCTGCTCGGGCTGGTGCTGACCTGGATCGCCGTGGAGGTGCACCCCGGCTCGGGCGCCGCCTGGTGGACGGCGCTCCCGCTGCTGGTCGCGGGCGTCGGCAGCGGCCTGGTGATCTCCCCGAACCAGACCATCACGC
>NZ_JBFAOF010000146.1:0-11445 GCF_040675125.1 Spirillospora sp. NPDC049652
CTGGTCGCCGGGCAGATCGCGGCGTCGCTGCCGCTCACCGACAGCAGCCCCGACCCGGACGGCCGCTGGCGGCCGGTGCTGGCGGCGCTGGAGGCGGACGGGGCCGGGCCGGTGCAGGAGGCGCTGGCGTCGCCGCTGATGGTCGGGCTCGCGCGCGCCGCGTACGCGCGGGCGTCGGACGACCCGGCCGAGCTGCTCGACCTGCCCGACGCCGGGGCCGTGGAGAACCGGCTGCTGGAGCGGTTCGTCCCGGCGGCGTACGCGGACCGGGACGCGCAGGGCCGCGCGGAGGCGCGCCGCTGGCTGGGCTTCCTGGCCTGGCACCTGCGCGAGAACGACGAGAACGACCTGGAGTGGTGGCGGCTGGACGAGGCCGTCCCGGCCGCCGTCCGCGCGCTCGGACCCGCGTCCGCGCTGGTCGCGGCGGGCGTCGCGGTCTGGGCGCTCGGCTACCGCATCCCGCACCGCTACTGGGTGGCCCGGGACGTCGCCCCGCACGAGGCGTCGGTGGCGGTCTGGACGCTGTTCCCGATCCTCGCCTACCTGGGCATCGTGACGTGGTCGCAGGTCGCGCGCGAGCGGTGGCTGATGCCGCCGCTGCGGCTGCGCGCCCCGCGCGAGGTGCGGCACGCGCTGCGCCGGCGGCGCGCCGAGTACCGGGGGAGCGGCACGGCGGGTGGCGGTGCGGACGGCGCGGACGGCGCGGCGGGCGGCGGAGTGGGCGGCTTGTTCGCGATGCCGGTGGTCGCGGTGCTGCTCGCGGCCCTCGGGATCTGGCTGGACGGTCCGCTCGGCCGGTTCGCGGCGGCGTCGCTGCTGCTGGCGGCCGTGATCGTCCTGGCCCGGTTCGCGTGGTGGTTCAGCGTCGCGTGCGAGCCGGCCGAGGAGTCCGGCCCGCCCGGGATGCTGCGCGCGGACCGGCGCGCCGCGCTCGCGCTCGGCTGGGACCACGTCCTGGAGCAGGTGTGGCCGCTGCCGCTGTTCCTCTGCACGCCGTTCCTGCTGGCGCTGCGCTGGGAGCACCGGCTCGGGCCCGCCGCGCTCGGCCTGGCGTTCGCGCTGACCCTGGCCGTCCTCTGGTACGGCGGGATCACGCTGTCGGCGTGGGGACGGTTCCGCGTCGCGCACGCCTGGCTGACGCTGCGCGGCCGGACCCCGCACGACCTCATGGACTTCCTGGAGGACGCGCGGGAGCGGGGCGTCCTGCGGCGGTCGGGCGGCGGCTACCGGTTCCGGCACGGCGCGCTCCGCGACCGGCTCGCCGAGCGGTACGCGGCGGAGCGGGGGCGCGCACCGCGTCCGCCGACCGAGCCGCGGCTGCTGTCGGACTGGCGGTCGATGCTGGCGATGCAGGTGCTGTGCCTGGTGATGCTGTACGTGTGCGCGCTGCCGGGCATGGACGGCGGCCACATCACCGGGTTCTTCCGCTGGTTCCACCGGCCGGTGTCGCCGCGCGTCTCGCACACCGCCTGCGCGATGCTCCGGCCGCACATCGGCGGGCTGGTCGCGAGCCCGCTGGAGACGAGCCGCGACGGGGCGGGCTGCGCGTACGTGGAGGGCGATCCGCTGCGTCCCGAGGTGAGCGTGTCGCTGCGGATCGTCAACGACCCCGGGGTGCCGGACGTGAGCCAGCAGGGGCAGAGCGCCCCGTCCCCGGACAGTCCGCCGAGCGTCACGCCCTTCTCCACCGACCGGAAGGCGTCGGCGAGCGCGGTCCTGGCGTCGCAGGACTACACGCTGGAGATCCGCTCGGAGGTCCCCGACGCCCGGCTGGGGGACCGGGCGCTGTACGTCCTCGACCGGGCGCTCCGCGCCTCCACGCGCTACAAGCCGAAGTCGTTCACCTGGCCCGGCCCGCTGCCGGCCTCGGCCGACGAGCGGTTCCGCCTCTACGACGCGAAGCGTCCGCCCCGGACCGTCACCGGACCGGCGTGGGCGGTCGGCGACTGGACACGGCTCTGGGCGCTGCACGGCCTCGGGTTCGCGTTCCGCGGGCCCGTGTTCGAGCAGTGCGGCCTGAACGGCGCGCGCTGGTACTGCGTACGGCCGCAGGAGGGGCCGTCCGGGCGGACGACCGGCCCGTTCCAGCTGGAGATCGAGCAGCGGCCGTGCCGGGACGCCTGCCCGCCGCCCGCGCGGGCCGCGTCCGGCGCGGAATGGCGGTGGCGCGACGCGTCCACCTGGTACGCCGAGCGCTGGGACGGCCACGGGTACACGCTCGACGTCCACGCCGTCCGCGCGGGGAAGACCCTGGACGTCCGGGTCGCGGCCACCGACACCCTGGCCGACCTGGCTCGCAAGACCGTCAACGACATATCCGCCCAGTCGTCCCGGTAAGCGCTCCCTTTAGGGTGGCGGCATGTTCGCTGTCACGGCTACGAGCCTCGATGCAGACAACCCGCTGTCCGGCCTCACGCTCGGCGAGCGCCCCGAACCGGTCGTCCCGGACGGCTGGACGACGGTCACGGTCAAGGCCACCGCGCTCAACCACCACGACCTGTGGTCGCTGCGCGGCGTCGGCCTCGCCGCCGACCGGCTCCCGATGATCCTCGGCTGCGACGCGTCCGGCGTGGACGAGGAGGGCAACGAGGTCATCGTCCACTCGGTGATCGGCGACCCGGCGCGCGGCGGCGGTGACGAGACCCTGGACCCGAAGCGCACGCTGCTGTCGGAGTCGTACCCGGGGACGTTCGCCGAGCGGGTCGCGGTGCCGCGCCGCAACCTGGTGCCGAAGCCCGCCGGGCTGTCCTTCGAGGAGGCGGCGTGCCTGCCCACCTCGTGGCTGACCGCGTACCGCATGCTGTTCGAGCGGGCGGAGCTGGAGCCCGGCGCGTCCGTGCTGGTCCAGGGCGCGGGCGGCGGTGTCGCGACCGCGCTGATCTCGCTGGCCTCGGCGGCGGGCTACCGGGTGTACGCGACGAGCCGCAGCGAGGCCAAGCGGAAGCGCGCGCTGGAGATCGGTGCGGACGAGGCGTTCGAGCCGGGCGCGCGGCTGCCCGAGCGCGTGGACGCGGTGATGGAGACCGTCGGCCAGGCGACCTGGTCGCACTCGCTGAAGTCGCTGCGGCCGGGCGGCCGGATCGTGGTGTCGGGCGCGACCAGCGGCCAGGTGCCCCCGGCCGAGCTGAACCGGGTGTTCTTCCTGCAGCTTTCGGTGGCCGGGTCCACGATGGGCACCCGCGACCAGCTCGAACGGCTCGCGCGGTTCCTGGTGAAGACCGGGGTCCGGCCGCGGACCGACCGCGTCCTGCCGCTGCGCGAGGCCCGCGAGGGGTTCGCCGCGATGGCCGAGGGCGACCTCTTCGGCAAGATCGTCTTCACCACCTGACCCGCCCACGCGCCTGCGAGCCGCTCAGGCGGCGGTGAGCCGCCAGAGCGAGGTGGTCTCGGCAGCGCGGGCGGCGTGCAGCGGGTCATCGGCGTCCGCGGCGCGCGGGTGGACGGGCCGGGCGTCCAGCCGGTCCGTCACCCGCAGGCCCGCGCGGTCGAAGCGTTCCAGTAGCTCGTCGCGGGTGCGCAGGCCGAGGTGCTCGGCCAGGTCGGACAGCACGAGCCAGCCCTCGCCGCCGGGCTCCAGGTGCGCGCGGAGCCGGTCCAGGTAGCCGTGCAGCATGCGGCCGCCCGGGTCGTAGACCGCGTGGTCGAGCCCGGACGCCGCCTTGCCGGGGAGCCACGGCGGGTTGCACACCACGACCCCGGCGCGTCCGCGCGGGAACAGGTCGGCCTCGACGACCTCGACGTCCACGCCGAGCCGCTCGACGTTCTCCCGCGCGCATGCCAGCGCGCGCGGGTCGCTGTCGGTCGCGACGACGCGTCCGACGCCGCGCCGGGCGAGGACGGCCGCGAGCACTCCGGTCCCGGTGCCGATGTCGAACGCCACGTCCTTGGACGGCAGCGGGGCCCGCGCGACGAGCTCGATGTACTCCTGCCGGGTCGGCGCGAACACCCCGTAGTGCGGGTGGATGCGACCACCTGCGGCGGGGACCTCGACGCCCTTCTCGCGCCACTGCTCCGCGCCGATGATGCCGAGCAGCTCGCGCAGCGGGATCACCGACTCCTCGCCCGGCTCGTACACGCGTCCGACCGCCTGCCGGACGTCCGGGGCGCGCCGCAGTGGCACCGCGTTGTCGGCGTCCAGCGGGACCAGGAGCCGGCTCAGCAGGCTCGCCTCCCGTGCCCTGGCCTCCCGGTAGGCGTAGAAGACCGTCCGGGCGTCGCCCTTCGGGGTCTTCCCACCGCCCCTCACCCGTCGTCCGAGCGCGCTGAGGAGCTGCCGCGCGTTGTGGAAGTCGCCGCGCCACAGCAGTGAAGTGCCCTGCCGGACCATCCGGTGCGCCACGTCCGCGGTCAGCGCGTCATCGACCACGACGACGTCCCCGGGCGGCGGCCAGCCGCCCTCGCACAACCACCGCGCGCTCCGCTCGCGTCCCTCTTCGCTCCACCGCACGTCAGCCATCCTCGCACGCACCGCTACCCTAGCTGCCCTAGTATAAAAGCTAGAGTCCCTAGGAAAGGAGAGCGTGATGCGGAGCGGAACGGTCGAGGTGCCCGGAGCCACGCTGTACTTCGAGACGCGCGGGGACGGTCCGGTGCTGCTCGCCCTGCCGGGCGGCCCCGGCGACGCCGCCGTCTACGACGACCTCGCGGACGCGCTGTCGAGCCGGTTCACCTTCGTCACCCTCGACCCGCGCGGCTACTCGCGGAGCGTCCCGGACGTGCGCGCCGAGCACCGGGTCGAGAGCGCGGCCGACGACGCCCACCGGCTGCTGCGCCACCTCGGCGCGACCGACGCCCTGGTGTTCGGCGGCAGCATCGGGGCGATCGTCGGGATGGAACTGCTCGCCCGGCACCCGGAGACCGTCCGGCGGCTGGTGGCGCACGAGCCGCCCGCGTTCGCCGTCCTCCCGGACGCCGACGAGCACCGCGCCATGACGGACGAGGTGGTCGCGGCCCTGGAGGCCGACGGCCCCATGGCGGCGTTCGGCCGGTTTGCGGCGGCCATCGGCGACGTGATGGAACCGAGGGAGATGCCGCAGACCGAGCGCGTCCAGGCGATGCTCGAACGCCAGACCGCCAACGCGCCGCTGATGCTCAAGTACGAACTGCGCTCGTTCACCACGTCCCACCAGCCGGACGTCGCGGCCCTGCGCCCCCTCGCGGACCGCATCGTCCTCGGGGTGGGGGAGGGAACGGGCGACAACCTGCCGGCCCGCCCGGCGCGCGTCCTGGCCGAGCGCATCGGCTGCGCCCTGACCCTCTTCCCGGGCGCCCACAACGGCCCCACCGCCCGCCCCGAAGAGTTCGCCACCCACCTCGTCACAGCCCTCGCCGTCTGAGGTCGTCCTCAGCCCAGCGCGGCTGCTCTAGGGGCTACGCCGCGCTGGGGTCGGCACCACGAAGGATGTACACGTCGTCCCCAAAGACGGCGTTGACCTGCAACTCTCCGCCAAGGGCCCGGACGTAGCGGGCGATGGCCTCCACAGTCGCGACCTCGCCCCGCTCGATCTGCGAGACGCGGCCCTTGGTCACCCCCATGCGCTCGGCGACGTCCGTCTGCGTCAGTTCCAGCGCCTTGCGGCGTTCGGCGAGCCGGTAGCCGTCGATGTACGCCTGGACCCGCTTGCCGGCCTCGGCGACGGCCTCCTCGCCCCCGGCCGCCGCCACGGCCTCGTCGCGGAGGTCGCTCCACTTCTCGAAACCGGTCACTCCCGCCCCTCCTTCTCGTCTCGGCGCTCTTCGAGGTACTGCTCGAACAACTCCTCCGCCCGCGGGACGGCCCGCCGGTACCACGCGCAACCGCGGAGCTTCCGGCCGAGCCGGGCCGCAGCTCCCTTCCGCTCGATGTCTGAGAGGAGGGGCGGGCCGGGGCGGGGACGGGGGTTGGGGGGTCAGGGGGATGGGCGGAAGAGGTTGGTGCGGAGGCGGTCGCGGGTCTCGGTGAGGAGGGCCTCGACCGCGGCCAGGTCGGCGTCGGCCAGGGAGGAGCCGGTGGCGTCGCGGCGGACGTCCTCGACGAAGCGGCGCATCAGGCGCTCCAGCTTGAGGCGGGCGACGTCGTCACGGGAGCCGGTGACGTTGCGCCACGCGTCCTCCCAGTTGAGGCGCCACTCCTCTTTCCACGCCTCCTTCTGCTCGCGCCAGTACTCCTTCTGCCGCCGCCACTCGTCCTTCTGCCGGCCGGTGGCCTCCTTCCAGTGCTCCTTCTGGCGGCGCCACTCGTCCTTCTGCTGCCGGGTGCCGTCCTTCCACGTCTCCTTGGACGCGGCGCCGGCCGAGTCGCGCACGGTGCGGGCGGCGGCGGTCAGCTCCTCGCGCAGGGACCGGACGGTCTGCCGGACGTCCTGCTGCACCTCGCGGGCGAACTCCTGCGCGGACGCGGTGATCTCCTCCTCCAGGTCGGCCAGCTCGTCCATCCGCCGCTCCAGCTCGGCGCGGCCCTTGTCGGTGAGCGAGTAGACCTTCTTGCCCTTGACCACCTCGTGGCTGACCAGCCCCTCGGACTCCAGCCGGGCGAGCCGCGGGTAGATCGTGCCGGGGGACGGCGAGTACACGCCGAGGAAGCGGTCCTGGAGGAGCCGGATCACCTCGTAGCCGTGTCGCGGGGACTCCTCCAGCAGCTTGAGGAGGTACAGCCGAAGGCGGCCATGGCCGAAGACGGGGCTCAACTCGACTCCTTCAGTCTTCCAGGGCGTCGTGGGCGGGGCGCGACAGCAGCGTCACGTCGCCCGAGATGGTGTTCACGCTGAGTTTCGCCGAGCCGTCGCCCAGCTTCCCCGACAGGGTGCGGGCGAGGGCGCGCTCCTGGCCGTCCAGCAGCGGGAAGGACGCCTCGACGCGTCCGGTGGTGGAGCCGAGCTGGACCCGGGCCGAGGCGTGCTCGGACAGCCGGACGGTCACGTCGCCCGTCCCGCTCTGGATCTCGGCGCTGCCGTCGCCGGAGAGCTCCAGGTCGGCGGAGATCCGGCCGCTGATCGAGCGGGCCGTCAGCCGGTCCACCGTGCTTCCCGCGAGGACGAGCTCGCCGGACCCGGACATGAAGTCCACGGCGCCCGCGAGGTCCTGCGCCTCGACGTCGCCGGAGGCCGTGCTCACCGAGACCTCGCCGGTCACGTCGTGCAGCGTCACCCGCCCGGTGGCCGACCGGACCGTGACCCTGGCCTCGGCGCCGGTGACCACGGCGTCGCCCGAGCCCAGGTTGAGGGCGACCGGGCAGTCCGGCGGGACGGTCACCGTGACGACCGCGCTCACCCGCTGCGTGCGCAGCCAGCTCAGCACGCCGTCGATCAGCTTCTCGTGCTTGATCGTCAGCATCCCGGCCTCGTGCGCGACCTCCAGCGGCGGCCCCTCGACGCCGGACACGTGCACCGACGGACGGCCCGTCCCCGCGACCACCGAGACGCTCCCGGCGACCAGCGTGGCGCGCAGCGCCACCACCCCGTCGAACTCCAGCGTGGTCGGTTCCTCGATCGTCCACCGCGACATCGCGCCTCAACCCTCCGTTCGGGTGACCACCCTACGGCACAACACGATATGTCGCGTTGGCCGAAAGTCAAGATGTATCGCGTCTTTTTCCGGAGCACGGCCCGGCGGGCGCGGAGCCGTCCGCCGCGTCGTGTACCCCGTCAGGCGGCGACGTCACGCGGCGTGCCGCGTCCGGCCACCCGCGAGCCGGACCGGGGCGCCGGGAACAGGGCGCCCGGCGCGGGTCACTCGTCGTCGAGATCGTCGTCGTCCAGCCGGGCCAGCCACGTGGCCAGCCGCTCGACCGGCGTCTCGAACTCGGGGTTCAGGTCCACGAACTCGCGCAGCCGCTCGGCCAGCCAGTGGAAGCCGACCGACTCCTCGCCGCGCCGCTCCGCCAGTTCCTCGATGCCCCGGTCGGTGAAGTACATGATCCTCCGTCCCGACACGGGAGGGGGTCCCGGCGCACCCGCGCCGGGACCCCCTCGTCGTGCCGTTCGCTCTTCGCTACTTGTCGCCGAACGCGCGGCCGAGCAGCGCCTCCTGCTCGGCCTGGTGCAGCTTGGCCGAGCCGACCGCCGGGGAGGACGAGGCCGGGCGCGACACCCGGGTCATCCGCAGCCCGTCGATCAGGTGCGGCAGCTTCAGCGCCATGAACGGCCAGGCGCCCATGTTCGCCGGCTCGTCCTGCACCCAGACGACCTCGGCGTCCGCGGGGTACTTGGCCAGTTCGGCCTTGATCTCCTCGGCCGGGGCCGGGTACAGCCGCTCGACCCGCACGATCGCGACGTCGTCGCGGCCCTGCTTGTCGCGGTGCGCCACCGCGTCGTAGTAGATCTTGCCCGTGGTGAGCAGCACCCGCCGCACGCCCTTGGGGTCGATCCCGGCGTCGGCCTCCGGGATGACCGGCTGGAACGCGCCCTCGGTGATCTCCGACACCGGGGACGTGGCGGCCTTCAGCCGCAGCAGCGACTTCGGCGTGAACACGATGAGCGGCTTGCCCCGGCCGGACAGCACCTGCCAGCGCAGCAGGTGGAAGTAGTTCGCCGGGGTGGTCGGGTAGGCGACCGTCATGTTGTCCTGCGCGCACAGCTGCAGGTAGCGCTCGATGCGCGCGGACGAGTGGTCCGGCCCCTGGCCCTCGTAGCCGTGCGGCAGCAGCAGGACGACGCTGGAGCGCTGCCCCCACTTCTGCTCGCCGGACGAGATGTACTCGTCCACGACCGACTGGGCGCCGTTGGCGAAGTCGCCGAACTGGGCCTCCCAGGCGACCAGCGCGTCCGGGCGGGTCATCGAGTAGCCGTACTCGAAGCCCATGGCCGCGTACTCGCTGAGCAGCGAGTCGTGCACGTAGAACTTCGAGGTGCCCTGGCCGAACTGCTTGAGCGGCGTGTGCTCCTCGCCGGTCTTGCGGTCCACCAGCACGGCGTGCCGCTGGCCGAAGGTGCCGCGCCGGGAGTCCTGGCCGACCAGCCGGACCGGGTGGCCGTCGATGAGCAGCGAGCCGAACGCCATCATCTCGCCGGTCGCCCAGTCGATCGCGTTGTCGTCGACCGACTGCACGCGGCGCTGCAGGATCGGCTGCAGGCGCGGGTGCACCGAGAAGCCCTCCGGCAGGCTCACCTGCGAGGCGATCAGCCGCTTGACCGTCTCGGCGGAGATCGCCGACCCGGCCGCGCCGTGGTCGATCGGGATGATCTCCTCGACGTCCGGCTTGACCACCGAACCCGGCTCCAGCGGCTTCTTGGCCGCCTCGCGGGTCTCGGTGAACGCGCGCTCCAGCTGCTCCTGGTAGTCGCGCAGCGCGGCCTCGGCCTCCTCGACCGTGATGTCGCCGCGGCCGATCAGCGCCTCGGTGTACAGCTTGCGCACCGACCGCTTGGCGTCGATCAGGTCGTACATCAGCGGCTGGGTGAACGAGGGGTTGTCCGACTCGTTGTGGCCCCGGCGCCGGTAGCAGATCATGTCGATGACGACGTCCTTCTTGAACGTCTGGCGGTACTCGAACGCGAGCCTCGCCACCCGGGCGCACGCCTCGGGGTCGTCGCCGTTCACGTGGAAGATCGGCGCCTGGATCATCCGGGCCACGTCGGTGGCGTACACGCTGGACCGCGAGTACTCCGGCGCGGTGGTGAAGCCGACCTGGTTGTTGACCACCACGTGCACGGTGCCGCCGGTGCGGTAGCCGCGCAGCTGGGACAGGTTCAGGGTCTCGGCGACCACGCCCTGGCCGGCGAACGCGGCGTCGCCGTGGATCAGGATCGGCAGGATGGTGAAGCCGGCCTCGCCGACGTCCAGCAGGTCCTGCTTGGCGCGGACGACGCCCTCCAGCACCGGGTCGACCGTCTCCAGGTGGGACGGGTTGGCGACCAGCTCGGTGTGGATGGTGGAGCCGTCGGCGCCGGTGAAGTCGCCCTGCGCGCCCAGGTGGTACTTGACGTCGCCGGAGCCCTGCGCGGACCGCGGGTCGAGGTTGCCCTCGAACTCGCCGAAGATCTGCCCGTAGGACTTGCCGATGATGTTGGCGAGGACGTTCAGCCGGCCGCGGTGCGCCATGCCGACGACGACCTCGTCCAGCCGCTCGGTCGCGGCGGCGGAGATCACCGAGTCGAGCAGCGGGATCAGCGACTCGCCGCCCTCCAGCGAGAACCGCTTCTGGCCGACGTACTTGGTCTGCAGGAACGTCTCGAACGCCTCGGCGCTGTTCAGCCGCCGCAGGATGTGCAGCTGCTCCTCGCGGTTCGGCTTGTCGTGCGGGACCTCGACGCGCTCCTGGATCCAGGCGCGCTCCTCCGGGTCCTGGATGTGCATGTACTCGATGCCGATGGTGCGGCAGTAGGCCATGCGCAGCACGCCGAGGATGTCGCGCAGCTTCATGGTCGGCTTGCCGCCGAACCCGCCGGTCGCGAACTCGCGCTCCAGGTCCCACAGGGTGAGGCCGTGCTGGAGGATGTCCAGGTCGGGGTGGCGGCGCTGGGTGTACTCCAGCGGGTCGGTGTCGGCCATCAGGTGGCCGCGGACCCGGTAGGCGTGGATCAGCTCGTGCACGCGCGCGACCTTGGCCACGTCGTCCTCGTGCGTGGCCGAGATGTCCTTGACCCAGCGCACCGGCTCGTACGGGATGCGCAGGGCGGCGAAGATCTCGTCGTAGAAGCCGTCCTCGCCCAGCAGCAGCTGGTGGATCCGGCGCAGGAAGTCGCCGGACTGCGCGCCCTGGATGATCCGGTGGTCGTACGTCGAGGTCAGCGTCATGACCTTGCTGATCCCCATGCGCGCGAGGGTCTCCTCGGACGCGCCGGAGAACTCGGCCGGGTACTCCATGGCCCCGACGCCGATGATCGTGCCCTGGCCCGGCATCAGCCGCGGCACCGAGTGGACGGTGCCGATCGTGCCGGGGTTGGTCAGCGAGATCGTGGTGCCCTGGAAGTCGTCCAGCGTCAGCTTGTTGCCGCGCGCCTTGCGGACGATCTCCTCGTAGGCCGCCCAGAACTGGCGGAAGTCGAGGGTCTCGGCCGCCTTCACCGACGGCACGACGAGCTGCCGGGAACCGTCCGGCTTCTGCAGGTCGATCGCCAGGCCGAAGTTCACGTGCTCCGGCCTGACCAGGGTCGGCTTGCCGTCGACCTCGGCGTAGGCGTGGTTCATCTCCGGCATCGCGGCCATCGCCTTGACGATGGCGAACCCGATGAGGTGGGTGAACGAGACCTTGCCGCCGCGCCCGCGCTTCAGGTGGTTGTTGATGACGATGCGGTTGTCGATCAACAGCTTGGCGGGCACCGCCCGCACGGAGGTGGCCGTCGGCACCGAGAGGCTGAGGTCCATGTTCTGGGCCGTGCGCGCCGCCACGCCGCGCAGCTTCTCCTGCTCGCCCGGGGGGACGGGCGGGCCGGCGGGCTTGGCCGCCTTCTTCGCGTCGGCCTTCGGGGCGTCAGCACTGGCCGGGGCCTTCGGCGCGGGGGCCGGCGTCGCCGGCGTCGGCGGGGC